>DATNPC010000922.1:0-4661 GCA_036703375.1 Allocoleopsis sp. | reverse complement strand
GTTCGTTCTGTTGGTCGGTGTTGTCGATACCGTTGTTAGTGTTGGTTTGCTTTGCGCCAAGTGCCATAATCTCTCATCCTCTCTCTTACTGAACTGGAGCGTTATTGCAGACGTTTTGGTAGAAGTGCTTCCACAGCCATTTCCGGGCTTGAATTTTTCCGATGCAGACGCCTGCTGAGTCGTAAACAAAAACGATTTCATCCTCTAGAAAGGCAGTTGTGTTGGGGTTGGGGTTCCACTTGGGGGTGTCGTAGTAGTCCCGAACGATTAGCTTTTCCCCAGAAGGCAGAACACCCGT
The DNA here is from genome assembly GCA_036703375.1 of Allocoleopsis sp. Lineage (GTDB taxonomy): Bacteria > Cyanobacteriota > Cyanobacteriia > Cyanobacteriales > Coleofasciculaceae > DATNPC01. The sequence continues at coordinate 4,363 of DATNPC010000922.1, read as the reverse complement.
TTCCTTGAGCTTGTCCGCTGTTTGTTTCTTCTGCTCAATTCGGCTGCGCTCTAAGTCTTCGCTGGCTTCAACCTGTGCTTTGAGGCGTAGACTTTGCCTCGAATCTGTGAGGTTAGTGCTTCGATTAGTCCCTCAATGTCGCTCTCTGAAAGCAAGCTGCAATGCTGGATAGCCTCGACTAAAGGTTCATCCTCGTACCACACGTTCCAGTCAACTACTCCTGAATCGATTGGTTTATCTCGGTCGTTTGGGATGTGCTAGCGCTGGAGATGTGCGGTCTGTCGGCGCTGGCATCCTCTTTGTAGTGCGGTTGGCTGATTATTTGGTCAGCTTCGTTGAAGAGGAAAGCCATCTCTTCACCAGCTCGCTCCGGGTTCCAGTCCGACTGAGTTGTCATGTGCCTTTACCCGTAATTCTGTCTATTACCGATCCGTAAAGCTGGTGTTGATGCTGTCGGTGACGTTCTTTCCTCAGTTCGGAGCGTACTTTTCGATACCTCAAACGGAGAGAATCTGGGTTTTTGTCTTCTTCCTCCCACTCGTCAATCCACTCGCGGATGGCTTCGTAGTCGCCTGCAAACAGCAAGGATTCGAGTTGAGATGCACGGGCAGAGGATTGTTTTTCGAGTTCGGATTGGTACTGGTCAGCCCATTCTTGAAGTTGGGTCATTGGGTCGAAGCCTCCACTTGGAGTGAGTGCAATTAGCCAGAGGGTTAGTTCAAAGGTCAGTCGCATCATTCTGTTTCTTCATCCTTGGCTAATCGGATTAGTCGCTTTACTCGTTTCTGGGTAACAGCTTCCTCCTTGGTCTTTGGTGTTGATTGGGAGTCAAGCCACTGCTGTTGTTTTCCGGGGGTCAGTGTTTCAAGGCTTACCAGAATGCCGTTGTAGGATGCTCTGATCTGCATAGTTGCAATCCTCAATAAGAGAGCTCTTTTGCAATCGCCTTAATCCCTGGTTGGAGATTGGCTGGTTGCTATGAAGTTGTCGAGGTTCGGAATTTAGATAGGGAGTCACACCATCATCATCTAGAGCCTCAAAAAAATTAGAATTGTAGACTCAAGTAGGAATATGAGCAGTGCCCAGAAAATCAGGTGAGAAACTAACTGCATTAACCTCTTGCCATTAATCCGGCACCCAAAACAAATAGTCCAAAAGCAATACCAGCAGGCGGGAAAGCCAAGCTAATAGCTCCGGCTGTAGCGGTCAAAGTTCCGATAGCTACAACGTGAGACATAGTTTTCTCCTGTGGTTTTTGTTGGTTGTTGTTGACGAGGGTTTTTAGGTCTTTGATTTCGGCTTTTAAAGCCGAAATTTCTGCGCTTGATAACCTTGATAGGTAAGCTTGATAATCTTCCTCAAACGGATAGTCTTCTAGCTCGATTTCTTGGCAAAAGCCACACGCGCATTCTTCAAAAAATCCGGCTCACCTGCGGTTCCAGGCTTACCATCCCACTTGCCTAAATTGCTAACACCAGCAGGGACTTTCACTCCTAGCTGTTGTCGAATAACGCTGGTGTTAACCGCTGGTTTGTTGAGTGCGGCATTTAAGCGCTCACCCAACTGCTGCTCTTTCTTGCGAAGTTGGTCTAACTCGAATTGCTGACGCGCAGAATCTTTAATTTCCTGTTCGGACTCTAAACGCTTGTATTCTTCAACCCACTGAACAAGAGCTTCTAAATTTTCAACGTGCATAGCAGCCGACATAACGATGTCCAAATCAACACCTGTGCTTTCTGCCACGCCTAAAATTTCATCGTCAGTTACGGTGAGGTGTCCGTTTGTAGCTGCGTTATCAGGTTCGCCAGTAGGTAAAGCTTTAGTAGCACCCATACTTGCAATGTGCTGGCGAATGCGATCGCATTCCTCATCGGTGAAGTCTGTTTTGTCTGGGTCGATATTCAGATCGAGGAGCATCGTATCGAATGTATCTTGACTGCTGTAACCAAATTGGTTCATTGCTTCAGACTTAATCATGCTGCTGTTCTCCTTTTGGGCTGATTTTTGCTAATTAGCTGATTGATGTACTGGTCAAAGTTTTGGCGATAATAAGCGGCTCGCTGCTCTTTCATTACCTCGGAAGCTTTTTGGTAGGAACCCTCACCCTTGAAATGTTCAATTGCCCGGTAAAGAATCCAAATGCAATACCAATCAAGGTGCTTTGGATGAGCTTTTACATAGCGGTAGTAATCAAGAATGTTGGCGGGTTTCACGATTTTTGATTCGTATCTCCACAGTGTTGTTCGGCTAATTCCGAGCTTTTGTGCGGCTTCCTCACGGGTAAAGGTTTCATTCGTAGGCATCCATGTGTTTGTGTTGTCCTGGTACACAAACATAGGAGTTATCGTTATCACATGAATCCTCCAGTTTGGCGTAAATTCTGGCGTTTCACGTCCCCCGTGTTTCGTTGCAAGCGTGTTTCAGCTTGCAGGGGTCGTGTTTCAAAGTCTGAACGCAGAAGCCAGATGAAATCCTTATGGCGATTGGATTACGGCTACTGTTTCAAGGAGAGATGAAACACTTGCTTTATGTTTCAGTAGCTTAGCTCTAGCGCTAGACCTAATACATCAGTATCAAAAGAGAAATTTTGGGTATTCGTTTACACAAAATGGTTACGCAGCAAGTGGTTAGCTCTAGCGCTATAAGCGTGATATCGTTATGGGATGGCAAAAAAAGGGATTAAAAGCCAGAGAGGACGTGCCGAAAATCAGTGGGGAGAAACAAAGTCTGCATCAATAAAGGCGCAGCTTACTCCTACTGGTAAGCGTTTGCTTTTAGAAAAAATCAAAGCATTCGGCTTGTCGTTAGCTGAAATCCTTGAGCGAATAGCTAGAGGGAAAATCACATTAGTCATAGTTCCTGATTCCCTGGCAGAACTAATTGATAACTACGGGTTAGAAAAATTAACCCAAGATGCCGTCATTTCTATAGAAGCACTCTTAGAAATCAAAGCAGGGCGAACACCTACGCTAGTTGAGCGATTGGGACTTTGCAGAGCCTTAGATCTCACAGAAGAACAGCTACAAGATGCAATAAATCAACAACATCAGGAGAAGCATTCAAATGGTTGCAACTGTTGACTTTTTTCTTTCTCGGTGCGAACGAGAGTTTACGGCAACAGAAATTATCCTGACGGCGACTGATAAGTTCCACGCCGAAGGTTTGCGACGATGCTGTATCGATGTCGCTAAATGGGCTGTTAGCAAAGGTAGAGAATGGGTAGTTATTCAATGGGCTGGGGATGGGGGCAAGCCTTACCGAATACCAAGCTGGTACGCTTCAATGGACAATCGCTCTGATGAAACTAAGATGTCAATTGCCGACGAAAACCCCCAAGGTCTTGAACAAATGCTGGTTATTCCAGAATTAGGACTAGATTTCAATGGTGTTTATTACAACGAACACCCCATTCTGTTTTACGACTTTGAGGATGGCGATATCGTCTTCGCTAACCTGGCGGCAGTCCGCGCCCAGCAGAAGAAAGCCAAGCAACTCATAGGTAGTTCAGGGGCAAGCCTTAACTTCCCTGAAGAGTTTGAGCGTAGAGTTGAACGGGTCTGGAACGGTGAACGCCTTCGGGGGTATGAAAATGAGGCAATGCGGTGGTGGCGCGACCCTGATTCGGGAACTTTTCGCCGCAAGCGTATGCAGTTTGTCTCCAATGCTGGGAAAACCAATTTTCTGGGTACTGAATGCTGGTATTCACATACCATTAAGGCTGTTGATACGGGTCGCTTTGTTGGCTGACCAACCGTACATCCATTTGAACGCAAGCCAAAAGAGTCGAAATCTGAGGCGGCATCGGTTTGAAGCGCACAAGCCACTTTTCAATTATGATCCGATCAGCAGATTACATGAACTACCTATGATTTCAACAAAAATCCCGCCTTGAGAGCGGGACACAATTCAACAAATTTAAATTTCCCCTACTACTCACCTTTTCAGAGTTTCCGAGGCTGTGAAAAAGGTAGTGCAGGAAGGCAATAATCACTTGTTTCATACTCTGGCTGCCGCCTTAGCAGCAGAGTGGTATTTCATGCCTAAGTCTACCAGACTTTGGGCAGATTTGTCCGCTCGCTTGGCAATCAGGTCAAGCTGTGAAAGCCAAAAATCGCGATTGACAGTTTGACGGTCAGCACCGTCCTACTTAAACAATTGTGCCACTGCTTCAGCCGCTTGTGCCACAAGATGCTTTTTGCCTTCCTCGCTCCCCAGGTAGGGGGTATCAACCCTACACTGCACAGAGGCTACTCATGTCATTAATCACTCAAGAATACAGTTCGCAACGCCAAGAGGTTATCAACTGGCTCATAGCTCACAACTACCCAGCGCTACCCGTAGCTCCATCCCAAGACCCCAGGAA
>DATNPC010000921.1:0-2671 GCA_036703375.1 Allocoleopsis sp. | reverse complement strand
GGTGGGTGAGTTGAAACAGCGTCTGGCGGGGAAGGCTCAGTTTCAGGTGGTGTCGCCGTTTATTGTGGATTTCGATGCGATCGCAGTCATTCAATCTGGAGCGGTGCAATATTACATTCTCTATCCTGCGGGTTCGCCTTTAGGAGATTCCGATCTGATTGAAGCGTTAATTACGAACAATCCCCAGTATCGAACTGCTCAAGGTGTTGGGCCGGGAACCACGCTCCAACAAGCAGAAGCTGTCTATGGAGATGCTACTCTGTCTTATAATTTGGCGAATGAATCGAGAGAGTATGCCAAATTTGCCAAGCAACCCGCAAAGAATCTCTCCTTCCGGATTGGAGCGGCTAACGATAACAGCTTAGCAGGGATTTATCCTACCCAAAAGGGCGAATTTAACCAAACAAAAGAGTACAAGAAGACGGCTTTGATTAACTTTGTTGAAGTTTATTGCGGTAAGACTTGTCCGCTCCCTTCACCCAAGTAATTGAATCGTGCTACGCGATCGCTTCAAATATAGTGGTTCTCCGTTGAATAGACTACGTCGAGAACCGCTGTATTAAGTTTGTATAAACGTAATTCCAGAGGAAATTTGACTCAAATCATAAACTATTCTTATCAATTAAGCACTTTTATCGGTTGATGGCTCGATTCCTTTGCGAGCGATGGTTCGGAGTTTGGGAAAGACTGTTGAATTAGCTACATTAATCTCCATCTAGACGCTTCATAAGTATTTGCATCCATAAGTTATTACAAAACTTCAAAAGACAAAGAGTTGATAAAAGACCAGGCAGTTTGCCGATTGCTAGTGGAATAAGTTTTATGATTTTTTGTAAGGACGCTTAAATTTTCTTTCAATCGCTCGAACAATCTTAGGCTTTTTGGGAAAACGAGGAGTCATGTCATGATTTTCAGTTTTCGCGAGGAAGATTAATTTGTGCAAAATATACTTACTAGAATCTACAATAGCTGAATTATTCGGGAAAGTCCTGCAAAAAAAAGAGTTAACTCTGACCGATCGCTGTGTATTAATGACAGCGATTTTGAGTAATTCTCTGTGTCCAGATGAAGAAATTTTAATTAATCGGCTCTTGTATGCGGTGCGCCGAGGACTATTGAAAGTAGTCGATGAACTATGAGAAGATAGTTTGACTCTAAGTCAATACTTCTATAGTTCTTGGAAGCAGTAACTCGTTAAATGTCAGATTTGATTAATAATTATGGCTTCTTAGTCGTTTCGATGATTTTCGGAGCTATTTTGGGGCTTTCCGTTTATTTACCACTGATGGCAGGACAGCTGTCTTTAGCAACTCCAGGGTTCTACGCCTTAGGGGGTTATATTGCGGCTATTCTTTCCACATCGGTATTGAAATTTACAGGAAACCTCTTCCCTATACCGTATTTGTTATTAGAAATGTTGCTGGCTGCGATCGCATCCGGAATATTAGCGATCGCGTTAGGAATTCCCGTTCTCCGATTGCGGGGAATCTATTTAGCCATTGCCACTATTGCTTTTGTCGAAATCCTGAGAGTTTTGGCTCTCAATTTAGACATTACAGGGGGGGCTGTGGGAATTTTTGCCATTCCTCAACCCTTTCAATCCCAAATCGAGTATTTGTGGATTGCTCTACCTCTGTTGATTTTAAGTATGTTGTTTCTCTACCGCCTAGAACGCATTCGAGCTGGGAGAGCCTTGAGTGCTATCCGCGAAGATGAACTAGCGGCTGATGCGATGGGGATTAACCCAACCTACTATAAGGTACTATCGTTTACCCTAGGAGCGATTTTAGCGGGACTGGTTGGAGCGGTGAGCGCTCATTTTTTGAATACGTGGAATGCGCGTCAAGGAACGTTTGATGCTAGTATTATCTACTTAGCATTTGTCTTGATTGGTGGCTCCAGAACATTTGTTGGGCCAGTTCTGGGAGGAATCGTGCTAACGGCTTTGCCAGAAGCACTGAGGGCGATGGCTGGAGTTGGTGGTTTACCCACTTGGCTCGCTAATTTTCTCCGCGATGGTCGTTTAATTATCTTTGGGTTACTGATCGTATTGGGTAGCGTATTCTACCCTCAAGGTATCATTACTCCAGAATTACTACAGCGATTGAAGCCCCTTAAGCGGCAACAACAATGACTGACCATCAGCCGGGAAAAGAAGAATTAAAACCTGTCTTGGAAGCGAGAGATGTGACTCGCCGTTTTGGTGGTTTGGTGGCGGTTAATAACGTCTCTTTCAGCGTACAAAACAACGAAATATTTGGTCTGATTGGACCGAATGGTGCAGGGAAAACTACGTTGTTCAATTTGATTACAGGCTTAATGCCTCCGTCCAGCGGCCAGTTGATTTACGCAGGAGACGACATTACCAAGCTTCGTCCCTATCAAATTGCAGCTAAAGGAATTGCCCGGACGTTTCAAAACCTACGACTGTTTGGCAATTTGTCTGCCTTGGAAAATGTCGCGATCGCACAACACATCCATAATAAAACGGGTGTAGTTCAGGGGATATTGGGATTACCTCCAGCTACGACGCAAGAACGGCAAACTATCTCGAATTCCTTAGAATTATTAGAATTGGTAGGACTTGCCGAGAGAGCAGAGGAAAAAGCCCGCAACTTTCCCTATGGCGATCAACGACGGTTAGAAATTGCCCGCGCCCTAGCCCTCAAAC
>DATNPC010000920.1:0-9902 GCA_036703375.1 Allocoleopsis sp. | reverse complement strand
GTAGGTCGAGAATTGTACGGAACATACAATCAAATCATAGGCAGTCTAGTCAAAATGATTAACGACCCAGACAATTGGCTCATCTAATCCATCAAATCTCCCAGTCTCCCAGTCTCCCAGTCTTCCAGTCTCCCAGTCTCCCAGTCTTCCAGTCTTCCAGTCCCCCAGTCCCCCCGTCTCCCAGTCCCCTTGTCACTCCCTGGATTTGAGAACGGCAATTAAATCGAGGCGATTAAGTTGTTGACGAACGATGAAGCCGCAAACAAAAGCAGCAACTACTATTACGATAAACGCAAAGGCAAAGGTCGTGCGAGTGACAACCAAGGGCAGGCGGTAAATCTCGGAATCATAAACCAGAGACATCCAAGCCGAAAACCCGAACCCTAAACCAAAACCTAACGGCATTGCCAGCAGCGTGAGAATCGCTTGTTCTCCCAGCAGAATCACCGCTACTTCCGCCCGTGTAAAGCCGATAATTCGCAGAGTAGCCAGTTCGCGATCGCGTTCCAATAAAGCAATCCGCGCTACGTTGTACACCACGCCAAACGCAATGATGCAAGCGAAGATGACCAAAACGATGGTAAAGATGCGTAGCGTTCCCGTCGTCGTTTGCTTGAATCTCGCAATCGCAGCTTCGCGAATTGAAACACTCGCGATCGCAGGCGTGCGCTTCAATAAAGTATAGAGGCGATCGAGTTGGCGCGAATCCACCTCCAAATACGCCCCAGAAATCGTCTGCCCTTCCTGCATCAGTTGGTTGAGCGACTGAATCTCCATATACGCCGCCACCCCCACCAGTTCATCCACCAATCCACTGACAACAACCTGACGCACAGGACGTTCACCCTCCAACACTTCCACCGTCAGCACCTGTCCCGGCACTACTCCCAGCATTTGAGCCAATTTCGTCGTCAGTACCACCCCAGTAGGAGGCAGGTTAACCGCATTCAAGTTGCGATCGATCAAGCGCCGCAATTGCCCTGTCGGTTCCAGTCCAGTAATCGCCCCTCGATGCATTCGATGCTCTTGCCGCAACCGCACCGCTACCATGCGAAACGATTCCGCACGCAGCACTCCCGGCAAACTCGCCAGTTCGTAACGGGTTCGAGCAGGACGGGGTTCGTTGAACACCAACATCACATCCTCGCGCTGGACGTTGCGAAACTGTACCTCAATGATGTATTCCGTTGCATCGTTGAAGTAAAGCCCTACAACCAGAATGGCGACAGCAAAAGCAATGCCAACAATGGATAAACCCGCCTGCACGGGTTTGCGTTCCAAATTCCGCAGGATGATGCGTCCGACGGGAGACAGCAGACGCTGCAAACCCATGCGTTCAACGAACGTCGGGCGAAACCGGGCGGGAGGTTCAGGACGCATCGCCTCGGCTGGGGGAAGCAACACCGCACGACGAACGGCTGCGATCGCACCGACTACTGCCGCCCCCCCACTCACTACAATGGCAGTAGTCACCAATCCCATCCCCGCCTCATACCGCAGCAACGGGAAGTGGAAATATTTAGTGTAATTCTCGGTAACAGCAGCCCCAAACCACAATCCCAACGCCGTCCCCATGGCCGCACCTGCCAACACCACGATGAGGACAAATTTTAAGTAGTGGCTGCCAACGGCGAAGTTACTATAACCAAAGGCTTTCAGGACAGCAATTTGGTCGCGCTGCGTACTGACTTGACGAGCAAGTAAGATGTTGAGCAGAAATGCCGCAATGCCAAGAAAGATGGAGGGAACGAGAACGGCTGTCGCTTGCAAACTCGCAATTTCTTCTGTGACAAAGCGATTAGAAATTTGGTCTTCGCGTCCATAAGCGCCCAATCCGCCGTAACGTTCTAAAACGCGATCGAGTTGGGCAATCACCTCACTTTTCAACGCTCCTGGCATCAGCAACAGCGACAGACTATTGAACGCGCCATCCATATCAAACGCCGGCCCCAGAATTTCCCGGTTCATCCACAGAACCCCGAAGCGCTGATTATCGGGAAAAATATCCCCCGCCCCCCGAATTTCGTAAACATATTCCGGCGAAAGCGCTATCCCAACAATCCGCAATTGTTCCCAGCGCCCGTTAATCACTGCACCTAATTTATCCCCCAGTTTGAGCTGATTGGCTTTGGCGAATGCCTCGCTCACCAAGACTTCATCCCGCCGTCCCGGTTCAATGTAACGCCCGCGACGGATATAAAGGTCATTGAGCATTAAACGTTGTTGTTGAGGCGGAATCGAAACCAGTCGCCCCGTTGCCGGTTCCCCCAGTCCCGGCACATCCAAGTTGACATCCACCACAATCCCCGCCTGCACCCGCGCCACCCCTGGAATTTCCTCGATGCGGGTAACTAACGTTTCCGGCGCACGTTTGAGTTGGGCGAAGACATCAGCAAAGCGGTAACGTTCGTAGTAAGTGGTTTGGGAAAGCTGAAGCGACTGATAGGCACTCATCATCGTCACGAAGCTAGCAATCCCACAGGCTACCACTAATGCGATCGCAATCACCTGACCCCGCAAGCGGAGGATATCACGAATGAGTTTGCGATCGAGGGCTTTCATGGAAGGAGTTTGAGAAAACTGGAGGATTGAGGTTGCTCTACCACTAGAGGTTCAGGAGTTCATCCAAAACCAGAATTTCTACATCTGGAATAGTATGCAAGCGTGCATCATTCGTGAAGAAGAATGTCGCACCTCCCTGAATAGCGGTTGCAATCTGGATTGCATCTGGAGTTCGCAAATTCCGTGTTGCTCTTAGTTGAGCAGCCAATTCAGCAATTACAGGAGAAACAGGCAAGGTAATCAAATTTTCTTGGGCAAACAGAATGTCACGATACTGCTCTGCTAGTTCAATATTGCCTGCTCTAAGTGGATGAACTAATACCTCCGTCAGGGTCAAGGTAGACGTAACAACTTGAAACTCACCCTCACTCATGGCTTGAAAAAAGGTACGAACCACTTCTAAATAAGTTGCATTCTGCTCAATGAAATAGATGAGTGGCGCTGTGTCCAAACCAACGAGGTGACTCTGTAGCTGGATTAGCCATTCCATGAAGCTCGTTCCCGATCTACGTACTCTTGGGCATCAATACCTTGCCAAATTTCTTTCCCTAACCCTTCCAATTCCATAATGTTGCGTTTAGGCTTTGGGGTCATAGGTCTTGAACTCATACGACGACGCACAATGGCAGCTAATTCCTCCAATAACTGGAGTTGTTCTTCGGGTGAAAGAGTCTCAACTTGACGGCGGATGTCTTGATAAGTTGCCATATACTTTATGCGATCGCCTTTACTGCCTATCATGCCATATTGTCGATCACCCCAGTTACAAGCAACTCTCAATCAATCGTGCCAAAGTCTTAAGTCTGAAAGGGGTTAATTTCTGATGCATTTTGAGATACTGTAAAGTAACGCCCTGAACAATCAAACGCATGATTTAACGGTGCAATATCCTCTGCTCACCAACAATGCCTTGGGATGTCGTTATAATAAATAACTTTAAAAAAACTTACTTATCCTAATAATTTGAAAAAATTTAGTCAAAATAGAGGTGTAAGCGTTCTGCTCAACGTTATGTTGGAACTTTTGTGTCTAGCAGGTTTAGGAGCTTGGGTTGGTACGCTAGTAATCACCAATATTTGGGTCAATCTTCTCAGCCATATCAATCTCAATGTATTAGATTGGATTATGGGAGACCACTTACCCAGTTTGTATCGGCTGATAGGCGTAGGCAGTGGCTGCCTAACTTTACTGCTCCTAACTCAAGTCTTTCGGGATTCAGTGCTACTTGGAACTCCAGTAGGAGCATTAATTATTGGTTTTGTCGGAGCAATCGTGACGCTAGACATTGTTCTAGTCGTTCGTTTCCTTCGCACCCAACGACAGCCCGTAACTGAACGTCGTACTCCTCCTACGATTCAACCTCAATGAGTGAGGTATCCATAGCGCGATCGCAATTACCTGACTCCGCAAGTGGAGGATATCGCGAATGAGTTTGCGATCGAGGGCTTTCGATGTTCCCTGCCCCTATCTGTACTAAGCTGTTGAGCATTCAATTGACTAGTTTAGGCTGACAGGGAGACGGGGAGAGGAATTGACAGTTGAGTTTTCCCGAAAACTCAACTATATAGCGATTCTCGATTGCCTAGAACACATCGTAGGGGCGATTCATGAATCGCCCCTACAAGGAATCTGTGTTCCACTCAATTGGGAAATGCTATATGCAAATTAGAGGCGCGTTAGCTGACACGCAACTGAGAACCGCGATAACTCGGGATGGAGATTATCGTTGGGAAAGATTGACGGAAATTGCCCGACTAGCCATTTCTGTATCTGCACTAGTCTTTTCCCAAATGCTCTCTAATATCCCTTGTTCATCTAATTGAGTGCTAAGGCTAGAGCGATGTTTACCTGCAATCGCAGTTTTTACCTGAGATGCTAGATCCGGATACTTAGCCAATATCTTTGAAAGCACTTTGTCTCGACATTGATACAGTTCGTCGTAACCCTCAACGCGATCGCATTGCCAAAATTTCAGCGCTAATTGGTGTCCTGCCATGGCTGACTTGACAGCGGAAACAGCCCGCGCTTGACCGTTCGCGTTTTCGACTAGAGGCAATGTATTCGCAACAATCAAGGAATAGGCGCGATCGTCGATGCCGCTTTTAAGCTTGATTTGAATCATTTCCAGTTCTTGGACAGCGGCTTTGAGGGGTCTATTCGGCAACTGCGCGATCGCATTCGATCTAGTCGGCGAGGGTTGAGAAGCTTTGGGTTGCGGAGGTTGAGCGGTACAGCCAAAAAGAATGACAGAAGCAGTTAGGAGAATGGCTAGCTTCGGTAATTGCATGGGGCTGTGAAAGAAACAACAACTGTCCACTTCAACCTAAATTCGCTTCACAAATCCGGAAAACTACGGAACGGGAAAAGTAAAGCTTCTATAAAGTCAGCCCCGACAACCCGATTAATCTGGAATCTGGAAGTTAATCTCCCGCTTGCTGAACGGTAATTCCTGGTTAATCGCGTCGATTTCCTCCTGTTCCATTTCGTTGATTTCACCGATGTAATTCCGCAAAATCTGGGTTAGCCGTCCGTTGTAGAAGCGGTGCAGACTATGATTCGGGGTGGCTGGGAAGCCGCGACGTTTTTTGTGACGCCCTCCCGCACCCGGATCGAACATCTCAATTCCATTGGCAATCGCCCACTCAATTGGCGTGTAGTAGCAGGCATCAAAATGCAGGCAGTCAAATTCCTCAAAGCACCCCCAATAACGACCATACAACTGGTCACCCTTATTGATACAAAACGACATGCCTACTGGATGTCGGTCATCGCCCTCCCGATAGGCACAAACTAAGACTACGCGATCGCTATAGTTGGGATACAGCTGCTCAAAAAACTTGCGGGTGAGATACTTACTCCCCCACATGAACTTGTCGCAGGTGCTGCTGTAAAAGCTGTAAATCAGCGGAAACAGGGATTTCGGAATCTCGTCACCCCGATGGATGTCCAGGCGTAAGCCGGCTGTCGTCACCGCTTTGCGTTCTCGCTTGATATTGCGACGCTGATTGGCATTAAACACCCCAAGGTAGTCCTCAAACGTCTGGAAGCCTTTGTTTTGCCAGATGTAACTGTGGTGCAGCCAACTGGTAAAGCCATGGCGTTCTAGGACAGGCCGCCACTGGGGGTCAACGAAGAGAAAATGACAGCCGGAAATGCGATTCCTATCACAAAAATGGTCGATCGCCGCCACCATTATCTCCGTCAACTCATCCTCATCTTCTCCCGGTGCGACTAAAAACCGATAGCCGGTTGCGGGTGTAAAGGGAGTCATCCCCAAAAGCTTGGGATAGTAGCGAATGCCTAACCGATGCGATAGCTCTGCCCACTGGTGGTCGAAGACAAACTCTCCATAACTGTGACCTTTGATGTAGAGCGGTGCAGCGGCAATGAGCTGTCGATCGCGCCATAGTGTTAGGTGATTGGGTAGCCAACCCGTCTTCGCTGTCGCACTACCCGATGTCTCTAGATTGTTCAACCACTCCCACTCTAAAAATGGTGTCTTTAAGGGTTGAGCAAGGGCATCCCACTCGGCTTGGGGAATGTCAGCCATCCGGTTGACCCAGGTCACAGAATAGTCAAGCTGGGGTTGTTGAACCATTGTGAGGAATCCAGGAAAAGATTTATTAAATGATGAATTATGAACTGATGGGTAATTCACAATTCGCAATTCATATTTTTAAAGATGCAATAACGAAGCACTCTAAACTTAGGTTAATCGAACTTTACGATCGTTGCAGGCGATAGTGGAGAAATACCTCCTGTTCCCTCGTCTCAACCGCCAACAGTTCTAAACGCCGAGCCTGCTGCCATGAAAACCCTTGTCCCTCCACGGGGGTCGGTGCTGCTGCACCACCGATTAGCAACGGGCAAACCGTCAGCCACAATTCATCGATCAGATCGGCTTGGAGAAGCGATGCCACCAAATCACCGCCTCCCAGAATGGCCAAGCGTTTTATCCCAAGTTGGGTGAGCTGTTGGAAGGCACCGTGCCAATCAATCTCTCCGGTAGAGGTATCAACGACTAAAATCCGCTCGAAACTACAATCGACGCTGTCCTGCGGTTGCTGCCAGCGTTTAGCGCCCCTGGTTGTAGTGAGTAACCATCGGGGGACGCCTTGGCGAAAAAAACGCAGTTGCGGGTCAATTTCACCCGAACGAGAGCAAACAATTTGAATGGGCTGCGTTGGCACTCCACTCTGTTCTCGGAATTGGCGCAATTGAGAATTTGAGACGCTCATCGTTGTGCCATGAGCGCGGAGCGTCCCCGCACCAAACAAGACGCCATCGGCCAAAGCTACTTGTTTTTGTAAATGCATCAAATCGGCTGAGGAGGAAAAACGCGCCGGCGATCGCGTCTCATCGGCAATCTTACCATCCGCACTCATTGCGAGAACCACCGTTGTCTGCGGTCGAAGGATGGCAGGGCTTTCAAGCATAGCTCTTGGTGAAGGCAAAACTGAATTTTAAAGATTTCTCAGATTAACTTGGATTAAGTTGATTATTATATAGATTCTAAAAAGCCAAGGCCTGGGGATACATGTGGATTTTGAACCAGTTTAGGATGGAAACTAGTTCCCTCAATGTCCCTGTTTGTAGCATTGAATCATCGGCAGAGGCTTCTCCCATGGTCAACTATTCCCGGCTTGCCAGGAGTCGAAGATATCATCCCTTCCGAATCGTAGGATGGGGTGGGTAATTTATCTTTAGTGAGTTGTAGTTGTCACTGTTGGGTCTTTCCACTTTACGTTAAGAGACGTTCTATGGCTAAGCGAGGTCAAACATCCTTTCGTCGCATTTTGCTGTCGCGGCTCTTGCTGCTCAGCGTGCCAGTTTTACTTTTAGGGGTGTATGTGACCTACAAAAAAGCACGGTCGGTGCTTTTGCAAACTGCTCGCCAAAATCTCAAAGAAAGTGCGGTGAGACAAGGTGAGAAAATTGAAAATGCGATCGCTGCACTGCAAGCTAACTTGGTAACAGCCAGTGAAGTGGCAGTGCTCAAGTCCCAGTCATCCGCAGTCTATCAACCATTCATCAACCAACTCGCTCAACAATTACCAACACAAGTTCGGTGCGTGCAGTTGAGCGATCTCAAGACCAATACCTTAATCGCGAGTACCTGCGGACAGCAAATTCTCGGTCAGATTCCGGCGAATTTTTGGTCTCCACAGAAAAACCACCTGCTACTGGACCGTTCTCAAGTTTACGTGGAGGCGCTACTGCCGCAAAACCCGCAAACCCTCTCCCCAAGGACAATAACGACAACCGGTCAACCTCACCCTGCCACTCAACTGAACTTAATTCTCAGTGCGCCGGTTTACAGCTCTACGGGTCAACTCCAATACGCTCTTAGTATCGAATCAGCCGTCTTAGAGTCCAAGGGAGTCCCGCGCGGCTCGCTCTCTGGCTACCCAGTCGCGATCGATCAGACGGGAAGGATTCTCACCCATCCATCTATAGAATTCGTCGGGCGCAATATCCAGACTATCAAGCCCGCTATGGATGCTAAGACGCTTCAGTATATCGTGTCTAAGGCAATCGCAGGTCAGCAAAATATTGCGCGTCTGTATGGCTTCGATGAAAAACGCACAGAATTACTGGCAGGGTATACTGCGATCGCGAGTCCACTGACTAGTCAACCCAACCAAAAGTGGGTCATCTTATCGATTACGAGTTTCGATAGCGCCTTGGCAGGTCGTAAAGATATTCAGCAAGTTCTGTTCATCTTAACGTGCGGCTTAATTGCGGCCAGCTTTTTAGCAACGATGTATGTCTCTCGCGCCCTAGCCCGACCGTTGGAACGACTACGAGACTATGCCCTCAATGATTCTCATCTACACTCTACAGACCGCATTCCCCACAATTTAAGCATTCGGGAATTCAATCAATTGGCAGAAGCCCTAGATGGGATGATCGAACGTCTGAGGCATTGGGCAGAAGAACTGGAAGAAGCGTGGAAAGAAGCACAAACCGCGAACCAACTCAAGAATGAATTTCTAGCCAATACCTCTCACGAACTGAGAACTCCACTCAATGGTATTATTGGCTGCCTGCGACTGGTACGCGATGGTTTCTGCGACGACCGTGAAGAAGAACTGGATTTTTTACAACGAGCTGATGATGCTGCGATTCATCTGTTGGGAATCATCAATGATGTGCTAGATATTGCCAAGATTGAAGCGGGTAAGCTTTCGGTGGAAATGGAGCCAGTTGACCTGCGAAAGCTGCTCAATGAAGTGATCAACTTACAGTCCGTTCCCATTCAGCAAAAAGGATTAGAGTTCCATACGGATAAACTACACGAAGCCGCTGTTTACGCCGATCCAGCCAAGCTCAAGCAAGTCCTGATCAACGTGGTTGGCAACGCTGTCAAATTTACTGAATTTGGCAGCATTACGATTGAGACCCAGATTAGGCCAGCCTCTGACACGCCGTCCTCGCCTGCTCATGCTGGAGGAGTGAAAGAGGAAAAGCTTTCATTCTTGAAGGAAGAGCGCAAACAAGCGTTACCCTCAGCATCGAGCAGCAATGACAGTACTAGACCGATTATGCTCTCAACTCGGGTTGCGATCGCAGTCAAGGATACGGGAATTGGTATCGACCCCAGTCAACAGCCCAAACTCTTCCGTCCTTTTGTAATGGTTGATGGCTCAACCACTCGCAAGTGTGGGGGTACGGGCCTGGGTCTTGCTATTTCGCGGAACTTAATGGAGTTGATGGGCGGTAGTATTACTTTGTTCAGTGAAGGCGACGAGCAGGGAACTACTGTTGAAATTATCCTACCGATGATTGAGCCGTCACTCCTAGTCTCAGGAGAATTCTCCAAGGCAAATAGTGCAGAGCAAATCAGTGAGGATGAGTTGCATGGGGATAACTCCCAGACCCATGCTGATGCAAGTTCGATAAACTCGTCTCTACAAACTGATACCAGTGCAACGACTTGAAGCTGGCTACCTGATTGAGAGAGTTAGGGGATTCGTACTCCCCGCACACAGCAAGCATAGCGGCGTGCGGGGATTCTCGCCTTCCAAAATTAGAAACTCCCAAACTGAATAGTTATTCACAGGTTGGTGCTGCTTCGAGAAGCTCTACAGGAGCATTGGTAAACTGCTTAAAGTTTTCGACAAACTGTTTTGCTAGAGCCTTCGCTCGTTGCTCGTAGGCGTCCGGATTACTCCAAGTCTTCTGAGGATCTAAAATGCTACTATCCACCCCAGGAACGGCTTCTGGCACCAAAAATTTGAAGATTGGATGATGATGGAATGTGGCGTGACTCAACTTGCCATTGAGAGCGGCTGAAACCATCGCACGAGTTTGTGGCAGGTCAATCCGCTTCCCGATGC
>DATNPC010000919.1:0-3098 GCA_036703375.1 Allocoleopsis sp. | reverse complement strand
TCACCCATACCTCCGTGAACAAGAAGCAGGGGAGTCCCTTCACCCAGTTCGATGACCTGCGTCGTCCCACCTGACCACGGCACCCGACGAGTGCGGTATCCAGGCGCACAGCGATTGAGATAGGCAGCTTGAGCCATCTCAACGCTCTGAGTCTCCATGTCAGATTGCATCCTGCCGTTTTGCCTTCTCTATGGACGTTTCCTCGATCATTTTAGACTTCGATATGTCGATGCCTACAGATTTGCAGGCTAATCGACCCTTTGCTTTTCTATGAGACATACCTGACGCGATCGCGTTCTAGAACTACCAGCATTGCCTAGTGTGGGGCAATCCGCGATGAACTGTCACTATCCCAAAGGATAGGTGAAGGACTTCGTTGATTCGATACGATTTGAAAACAGCCTACTGCAAGTGTGTCAGCGTATAGCTTAAAAAGATAACTATGAACGCAAAGGCGATGACTGTGGGGTCAGTAGTGTCTGTGCGGCGCTATCCGGTCAAATCGATGCAGGGAGAGGAAATTAACGGAGCGGACATTACCGATCGCGGTATTCTAGGCGATCGCGCTTATGCGTTGATGGAGCGAACCACAGGGCATATCGCCAGTGCCAAACACCCAAGAAAGTGGAGCAAACTCCTGGAGTGCCGAGCCACGTTTGTCGAACCCCCGCAACTGGGCAAGCCGCTACCGCCCGTCTGGATTACGCTACCCGATGGTGTCGTGATTTGCAGCAGTCAACCGGATATCGATCGGGTTCTGTCAAATGTCCTGGAACGAGACGTGACGTTGTTAGCGCAAGCACCAGCAAACCCCACCCGTGAAGCCGATAGGACACCAATTGATGACTCCTCACATCAGGAAACAATCCAGCAGGAACCTGTTGCATTGGCAGCACCTGTTGGTACGTTTTTCGACTATTCGGCTCTTCACATTCTGACAACGGCAACGGTAAACCGATTCAGGGAACTGTACCCCGCAGGACAGTTTGAGATGCGTCGGTTTCGTCCCAACCTTGTGGTATCACCAGATAGCGATGAACGAGACTTTATCGAGAATCATTGGCTGGGAAACCTAGTGACGATTGGAACTCACACTCAACTTAGCATCATCGATCCATGTCCCCGTTGTGTGATGACAACTCTGCCACAAGCGGAGCTGCCACGCGATGTAGGTATTTTGCGAACCGTGGGACAGCATAACCGAGTAGCCAGCGTTACCCTTGCCCCTGGTGTCATTTTTCCAGCCGTTGCAGGGGTGTATGCGATCGTACTTCACCCAGGAAGAATTTGTCAGGGAGATTTAGTGGGCTTACAAGGAGAAAGCTAAATTTTTATACGGTTTCCCCCTTGACTCTTCCGAATAGCATGTTGTTGTATGGATGGGGGTAAGTTTTGACACGATTTCAAAAAGCGATTAATTATTAGGTTCACTTCCTTGCTATGGTTGTGACACCAATGGTTTAACCCCTGTATCGCACTCTCACAACAAGCCTAGGAAAGGAAAAGGTTTAGCCTTTGTGTCCGTTGTTCAACGCTTGCCAATGAATCCCATCAAATAGGTTGCTACTTCCCCTTGTAGAAATTTGCCTTCGGCAGGCTGCCGATTTTGCTGCCCTGGTTCAAGGTAAAGATACTCACAATAAACGTTGGCAAATTCAGTAGAGTGCTGAATCATCCACTCAAAGATGCAAGCCCCAGTTAATACTGCAAAGCAAAAATCGGTATTTTGCACCTTAGTATGACTGAAATTGGCATCGGTTAAATTCGCTTTCCGAAAAGAAGTTCCACAGCTGCTGTAGATTGACTGTTTTACCCATTGGAAGATGCGGTGGGTCAAGATCGCGCAAATGCCTGCCACTACTAGTAGAAAAAGTCCTTGAACGCTAGACCCGTCACCAAAATTAGAGAGGCTAACGAAGACAAGCGCAATAGTAAATGTAACCATCACTTGAAATAGGGTAGCAACACCTGCAACACCCATCCAGTTAGTGGCTCTTGGAAAGTGAAGGAGAATGCTATCTCGAAACAGTATCTCAAACAACAGTGCCAAGAACGGCAGTCCACCTGGTATGAAGTTGAGACTCTGGAAAAAGCGATCGCCAAATAGTGCGGCTGGGATTTGGACAGCGAGTAGACTCAAGCCAATCATCCCGACAGGCGCAACGATAGCGATCGCAATTAACGTATTGACTTGACGACGGCTTTGTCCCGTTCTCGCTCCTGCAAAGTTCGCTCCCACTAGGGTTGCACCCGTAAAGTCACACCCCCGTAAATCTGAACCGCTAAAATCAGCACCAGTTAGATCCAACCCCTTGAAAGAACGATTGTGTAAGATTTGACTGGCATAGCTCTGGTGGGTCATGTTGGCTGAGGAAACGAGTATTATCAATCACTTCAATCGGCTTGCTGTAATTTCCTCATTTCACTGTTCACTCTCAACTGCCCCAAAGTGCGATCGCACTTTGTTGTTCGATGCCTTGGGACTCGTCCAGCAAGCAGTGCATCATCTCTAATGCACGAGCTGTTCAAACAGTTGGGCGAGAATGGAGCCGGGTACCCTGCCCACTAAAGTTTTCATGACTGTGCGATCGGACTTCATGAAGAAAAATTGAGGTACTCCCGCAACCTGATACTGTTGAACCTGTTGACTCCATTGGGGTTCATCAACATTGAGCATGACAAAGTTGACTTGCGAACCATACTGCTGGTGAAAATAGTTGATGGTGGGAGCCAATGACTGACAGCTTCTACACCAGTCGGCGTAGAATTCAATGAGCGTTGGCTTGCCATTACTGAGGGCTTTTTCGTAAGGCATGGATTGTTGCGCCATGTCTCTGAGGGACGCGATTCCTGCGAAAGATAAGGGCATTGCGCTAGCAGAAAGGGGACACAGGAAAAAAGCAATGCTGAAGAAAACAAGTAATGCTCCTGCCAGGAGAGATAACCGCAATTTGGGCTGAGTGCTGTTCATGGGAGTTGGCTAGCTATTCATTATTCGATCGTAGCTAACGGTCATCTTTTACAGTGAGCAGTGAGCAGTGAGCAGTGAGCAGTGAGCAGTGAGCAGTGAGCAGTGAGCAGTGAGCAGTGAGCAGTGA
>DATNPC010000918.1:0-6798 GCA_036703375.1 Allocoleopsis sp. | reverse complement strand
CCATTGGTTGAAGTTGCGCCATCGATTAGAACCCATCTCAAATAAGCAAATCGGCGGTTCACCTAGCAATCGCGTATCTCTCCCCTTGAGAAATTGCTCGAACCACTGCAATTGCAATCCATCAATCGGGTTTCCCGCTTTTGCACCGAAGTCCACCTCGCCCACTTTGCGACTCCACGGCAAGTGAACCCATGGCCCGACTAATAGCTGTTGCCGATACACGCTTCGGGCAGCAAAATCTTGGTAGCAATGGAGCGTACCGCGTAGGTAAGTATCGAACCATCCACCAATATGGAACATCGGTAAGTCAACGTCTTGGAGATAACGTTTCGGGGACAGTTTCTCCCAGTATTCATCCGGTTGTGAATGTTCCTGCCACTCGTGATAGAACGCATTCGGCGCATATTTTCGCAAAGACTCATCCAAAGCTGGAACGGTATTGAACAATGGGGTATTCCGTGCCGCTGCATACAGCGTGGAATAAGACGCCGCATTATCCTGAAGGCGTGCGGTTTCTGCTGCTAGCTGAATAGCCCAACCGAGATTAGTTTGCAGACAGAATGCGCCTCCTTCATAAGCCCAATCCGCATATAAGTCATAGCCAATCATGGCAGGACAGATGGTTTTGAGGGCAGGTGGCTTCGCGGCAGCGGCATACAGTTGGGTCATGCCCTGATAAGAAAACCCATACATTCCCACTTGTCCACTGCTACCGGGTAAGGCGGCTGTCCAGTTTACCGTATCTTCGCCGTCTTCAATTTCATTCACAAACAGTTGGAATTCACCTTCTGACGTGCCGCGTCCTCGTACATCTTGAATCACGACAATATAGCCGTGGGCAGCGTACCAGGTAGGATGAGCATACACGACCGTAGATGCGATCGCTCGTCCATACGGTTGCCGCATCAGCAGCACGGGAAACTCACCTTCAGCATCGGGACGGTAAATATCTGCATCCAGTCGCACTCCATCCCTCGCGAGCATTGAGGCAGTTTCTTTGGGTCGGACATTTAGCATTGTTTCTAGTTCTTCAAATTCTTGTGCGGTGGGCATCCTGCCCGCACCCTACAAGGGGCTACTCGTGTCAGCTACCCCACAGTAAGGGCATGGCAATGCCCCATGCCCCTACAGATTGCAAATTTTGTAATTGATTTAATCCACGTTCCTTAACACGCCACCAACGCATCTGTTCTCTTCAACACTCTCAAATCCTCCTCATCCAATTCTACGGGCGTGCCGCTACGAATTAATTCAGCAAAGTCCTCATTCGGTACCATGATGCATAACGCATATAAACGACCACTACCCGTATTGCAGATTTCATGAATGCCGGTTGGCGGAACTAATAAACTATCGCCCGCACGAATCGGAACGACTTTTCCGTCACAGCTTGCTACTCCTTCTCCTTTAAGAACAAAGAACATTTCTACCGCAAATTGATGACGATTGGGCGGAGTTTTCCCACCTTCGTCAAAAATTTCTACACAAATGGTTAGGGATGCATGAGCTGTTGTTGGATCGAAAACGATCGCTAAACGATTCGTATCGTGAGGACTAATGCGATAAACCTGATAGTCTTGAGTTGATTTAACTACAGGAATCATACAGTGAGCAGGCATAGGATGTTCCTCCTAAAAAGAGCGAACTTGAGCTAACTTTACTCCTTATTCACCACTTGAATCGCTTCGAGAATTGCCCGAGAATCGGTAACAAAACCAAAGCACTGCTTAACGTTGTAAAGCGTGGCATGCAAGCAATAGTCAGGAGACGTTGTAGCCGCGCAATCCTGAATTAGAATGCAATCGTATCCTAGAAAGTTAGCATCTTGTAGGGTAGCCATCACGCACTGGTCAATATTAACTCCTGTAAAGAAGAGAGTGGTTTTGCCCAGATTGCGTAAAATGCTATCGAGGGGAGTATCCCAAAAACCGCTCATCCGGTATTTATCCAGGCGGATATCTTCGGGTTTTTGTTCGAGTTCATCGACTACAGCCGCCGCCCAACTCCCCTGCATGAGTACTGGCGCACCGCTTTTGGGGAGAGGATCGCCGAGTCCTACCCCATCACCTGTCGGGTTGTAAACATGGCGCAGTCCGGCACTAATATTCATCAGATCGGGACGGTTCCCCCAGTTTACCCAAATCACTGGAACGTTGAGATTTCGTAATTCTGGGAGCAAGGTTTTTAGGGGTTCGATCGGGGTTCTGGCTGGGGTTATGTCTACGCCAATGTGGGCAAGCCAACCGTCAGGATGGCAGAAATCATTCTGCATATCGATGACTAGAATTGCCGCTTTTGCTAAATCGACACGCAGTTTTTTCGTTGCTGTCGGTAGGAGAATTGGTTGGGGAGTAAGAGGCGGACGGGTGATATCGGCAAATTCTGCATCAACAGTCCAAGCATTAGGCGGCACGCCCAAGGTACGGAGAGTTCGATTCATATTTCTTTATAAAAGAAATCTATTCAGATTCCACACCAATTTTGAGGTCAATGACGCTTTATAGCTCAAATTTTAATGTTATTTAAGTATTGGACAAGACTTTTCATCGTCGAAAGCTTTGCTAACTCAGAGTATTGAACTGGTTGAGATGAGGTCTCATACAATCTATGCTGCCAGAAAAGAACTTCAAAATTCCTGTCTATGATTGAGCAATTTCCTCGCTTTTACATCTATCGTAAGTTCAATTTCAAGTGTATAAACTTATACAATTTTTTTCATCAAAAAAGTGTTGAACAGATATATTAGTAAGGGTGCGAATAAGACAAGGTGAATCAGTGAGCTTTACAATTCAAAACGTCTTGATTCCAGTTGACCAGGGCTATGCAACTGTCGATCTGCAACTAGAAGGCGATCGCATTACTGCTATTTCCCCTAAAAATCCCTCTTCTACTTCCCCCTCTGACGAAGGGGGAGTTGGGGGGGGTGAACCAATTGTAGTGGATGGGCAACATAAACTTTTGCTGCCGGGATTTGTCAACGCCCATACTCACTCTTCAGAAATGTGGCAACGGGGAATCATTCCTCCAGTTCCTTTAGAATTGTGGCTTGCGGAACTCTACGACTTTGCACCTCTTGACACGGAGCAAGTTTATCTGAGTGCGCTAGGAACTGCGGTAGAAACCATGCTGTCGGGTGGCACCAGCGTTGTCGATCACCTTGTTTTGATTCCAGGCCAGGAGATTGAAACCATTGCGGCGGCGGTTCGTGCCTACCAAGAAATTGGTATCCGGGCGTTTATTGGCCCTTTAATTCAGGATGAATCCCTCACCGCAGGTATCCCTAATGGCAACGCGCAACGGAATCATGAAACTTACATCCGTTCCACGGAAGCAACACTGGCACTGATGCAGGAAGCGGTGAATAAGTTTCACAACCCGGAAGCTGGGGTGAATATCCTGGTTGCACCAACAGGAATTCAACTGTGTTCGGATGCCTTATTTGCAGGATGTATAGAATTAAGCGATCGCTATAATCTGTGTCGTCACGCGCACCTGCTAGAAACCCCAGCGCAAAAGCAACTCGCACAGGAAAAATACGGCTATAGTGCTGTCGAACATTTGCAGAAAATTGGTTATCTCTCACCTCGCACGTCGTTAGCGCATTGCGTCTGGTTGAGCGATGACGATATTGCGATTTTGGCCGAAACGCGATCGACAGTGGTACACAATCCCTTGAGTAATCTGCGCTTAGGGAGTGGCATTGCACCGATTTTGAAATATCGTCAGGCAGGCGTGAATGTCACATTTGGTTGTGATGGTGCGGCTAGTAATGATTCTCAAGATTTGCTAGAAGCGATTAAAATTGGTTCGATTCTGCACAATATTACTGATTTGGACTATCACCACTGGATTACACCACGGCAGGCTGTCGAGATGGCATCGTTAGGTGGTGCTACGGGATTGAATGTAGCGGATGAACTCGGTTCGTTGACCGTTGGGAAAAAAGCAGATTTAGTCCTCTACGATCTCACCAATCTGTCACTCCTACCCCGTACCGATCCCATTGGCCTACTCGTTTTAGGGCGTCCAACCAATGCAGTTGATAGTGTTTGGGTGAATGGTCAGCGAGTCGTGGCTGATGGGAAGGTGACAACAACTGACGTTGATGTACTTAGGAAAGAACTATTCGATCGCAGTGAGTGGAGTACCAACCGCAAGTCTCCCACGATCGAGCAAATTGAAGCCCATTATCGCAGCGTGATGGGATTATCTGAGAAATTCCAGCAAAGTTACTCGTGATGGAGATTAATAAGCTGTTGTGCATCCTTGACAGAATTTAATACTATAAACCTGCTTTCTGACTTGGGGTGAATAATACCAATGGAATTGGCGACGTTTGGAGCTGGTTGTTTTTGGAGTGTAGAGGCAGCATTTCGGAAACTTAAAGGAGTAATATCAACTTCTGTTGGGTACATGGGAGGGCATTTTCCTAACCCCTCGTATCTCGATGTCTTGTCGAGGATCACAGGTCATGCTGAAGTCGCACAGGTTGAGTATGACCCGTCGCAAGTAAGCTACGAAGTGCTTCTCGATGTGTTTTGGAACATCCACGACCCCACATCGCTCAATCGGCAAGGGCCAGATAGGGGGGAACAATATAGATCGGTGATATTTTTTCACAATTCCCAACAGGAGGAGGCAGCGAAACGCTCAAAGGAGAAGCTTCAACTATCCGGCAGGTTTGATAAAGACATTGTGACCGAGATTAAGCCAGCAACGAAGTACTACTTAGCAACCGCTGAGCATCAGCAGTATTTCGAGAAGAAGGGACGGCGAGTCACTCTTGAGCAATAGATTGCATTGAGCCGCACAAAGGCGTGAATTTTACCGGAATAGCGCCTTGCTGTCAGGTGCCTCAAGTCGCTTATGGGCATTGCGTAAGATTGACCTTGCAATCGGAACAACAACTTGTTTCTCGGCAATGCCCACTGACTATTAATGAGATTTCCTCTACTGATCGGCTGCGAGAGCGATCGCTTTTAACCGCGAGTTCTCTTAATATGATCCATGATTTGTTGTTTCCTCGCCTCTGAGTTCGTGTTAGTCGCAGACAGTTGTTGAGGCAGTTTTGTTGTCCTGCTAATGTGATCGAGGATTTGCCGTTTTCGTTCTTCTGAGCTAGCCATTGTTAAAAACTTGAGAGTTATAGCGTTATATTAACTTATATAAATTTTTTAGACCCAAGCGCGATCGCAACAAGACTAAACGATTGGGCTAGCATCAGATTAATTCAATTAGAGGTTTAGCACTCAACGCTCATCCTATGGCTAATATCTGGTAGATATTCGGCATCCTCTCAAAGAGTAAGCTTTTCCATGCCTCTGGCAGATATCTCCAAATGAGCTGTTTAAATGCAGCTAACCAATCTGCGATCGTCCAAGTCTCCTCAGTGTTCGCAGCAAATGTAGACTCATCAGCGATAGGAATATTAGAGTTGGGATCGACTTCAACCTCTACCTCTAGAGAGAGATTACCTTGCTCTTGACTAGTATCGGTTGGAGTCAGTGTAACATCTGACTCTACGTTGAGTTTCTGGATATGACACACCGGTGGCAATCCAACCACTTCAGGCTCAAGAAAAATTGGGATTTTTAGGGTGATAGAAACGATGACTTCGCAGCCGTATTGAGCTACTTCGGAGTAAAGTACAGTTGGCTCTCCGGATGGGGTAATAGGCATAGTGATTCCGCCTCCTTCAGGGTAGATTTCGGGTCAATTGGATAAGAGCAGAGATAAAGAGAAATTTGAGAGATTGAAACTCAACTTTTTCTCTCGCGATACAATATTTTTCCTTGAAAGTTCGTTGGCAAAAAAGCCTTGGAAATACAGTAATTTTCAACGACATTGAAATACGGATGATAGGGGCGCACAGCCGTGCGCCCTTGCAGGCAGTCTATTTAATAAAAATTAAATTTCTTGGACTAGATAACGGGATAAAGTCAATTGCTTATTTTTGCAAGACCCTCCATCGTAAAAGTTGGAATGGAGGGTCTGACGAAGCCCATTAAATTCTGGAGAATTCAACTGACTATCTTTTCCCTACGATTCTGCCTGTGCGGTTAGCCGTTGCTCGCCTACATATTGCTCTGCTTCAGCTTTATAACCATTCATCTGATGACATACTGGTCGCATACCGACGACTTCCGGCTCTAGGAAGATGGGTACCTTTAGTTTGATAGGAACAATGTATTCGCAGGCATGATGATGGTGATGGTAGCCTTTGTATTCGTTGTAATCAGTCATTGGTTTCAGTCCTTGTGTGTGAGTGACTATATTTATAGAATGCCAAAGTTATTGAAGCTCTACAGTACCCTTCTGGGTACCTTTTTGTAAAAGTAATCAGACCTAATATCGCACCAAGTAAATAGCTGATAATCTCAGCAAAAACGAGTAATTTTATCCAATCTGGATATGGCGATTAAAACTGACGAAAAGAGGTGACTAAGTAGTAGTTAAAGAGGAATTTAGGACTTTGATTGACTCGGAAAGTTGAATAACTACAACGGTATGTCTAACTGTTTCAGAATAGTAACAAATAAAACTTACCGACTAACCCGCATAAAGTAGGGACGAGGCATGCCCATTAGTGTCAACTTAAGCCGAAAATCGCCTGGGACTTAAGTCCCAGGCTAATAGCAAAAGTCCTCTTCAGAGCCCACATTCCGCAGGTTGGCGGTAGAGTCAGAGGTATTTTCTATACTCCGGACAGTTTTTTCCTAAAAGTGATGCGCTAATACGCTAGCTTGACTTCACGCAAACAACTGACTGGGGATGTTGTTAAAAATGCTCGTCAGAGAT
>DATNPC010000917.1:0-4712 GCA_036703375.1 Allocoleopsis sp. | reverse complement strand
CCTTGGGACAAACTGGATTTAACTGACCCCGAACATCCGCGTCTATCCTGTACTCTAGAAGAGTTGAAGAGTTTTTAATTAATCGCGTTAACTCATCTAAGAAAGCTTAATCAGCAGACTCTAAGCGCAAACGCTGCAATTCCTGTTGTAAAAACGTTCCCCATTGAGCAGCGATGGGAATTTC
Organism: Allocoleopsis sp.; assembly: GCA_036703375.1. Classification (GTDB taxonomy): domain Bacteria; phylum Cyanobacteriota; class Cyanobacteriia; order Cyanobacteriales; family Coleofasciculaceae; genus DATNPC01. Next base: position 4,528 of record DATNPC010000917.1, on the reverse strand, counting down.
TGTAAACGGAATTTTGACTGAGGCGATAGACTCTAGAAAGAGCAATTCAAGTGCGATCGCTTTTCCTTGAGCTGGCGGTGTCTCTAGATCCGCGACGCGATCGTCCACCAGTAAGCGAATCGATTGTACATCTTTGAGAGAAACGGTTTTTAGCTCTACTGGCCCTTGGCGCGTTGGTTTTCCCCAGGTTAAGTCACTACCGTTTTGACCCAGCACGGCATAAATATCATACTTGGCTCGCTCAAACTGAGCTGCCCAATTTCGATAGGCTTCAATCTTTTGGTATTCGTTCCAACCCGACCAAGCCAGCCAAATAAATGCTCCCAATAAAGGTAACCAGAGTAAACCGCGTTCCATCTTGCAATTTGCACTCTCAAAAATAACCCCGTACTCTATCTTGCACGTAGTTGTGCAACAGTTGACGACTCTTTAATTGATTGAGTAGGAATACTCAGTTAAAACCTAAAAACTGGTCACTGCTTACTGAATATAAAGACCTGTAACTAGTCCAAGTCGCATAAACTCAGCTGGAAACTGATGAGTTATGGTAGAGGTTAAAACTGGCGCGACAGCGGGCGGGTTGCCATGAGAAAGTTTTTGATACTTTGTTTGTTTGTTCTAGGGTTGGGGTTTGCCCTGTTTAATTTTAAGGGTCTGGCCAATCAAGGAGAGTTCCAGTCCATTGTGCTGGACTTTCGGGAAAGCGTTCCCGCTTCGGAGATTGAAGCGAAAGTCAATTTGCTGACCCAGAAGTATAATCTCGATCCACACCTCAATAGTGAATTTTCAGCAGCTGACCACGTCTATATTGCCAAAGGCGATCGCAACACGATTGGCGAACTGAAAAAATTAGGCTTCGGCAAGCTTACGGAATTTATTGAACCCAATTACATATACCAAAAACTAGAGGTTCCCAACGACCCCGAATACAGTCAGCAGTGGAACCTGCGGAGTATCAATATTGAATCGGCATGGGATGAAACAAAAGGGAGTGGTGTCACCGTTGCCGTCATCGACACGGGTATCAGTCCTGTCCCTGATTTGAAAGATACCAAATTTGTCAAAGGCTACGACTTCGTTAACGACCGGATTGAGGCGTATGATGATGCGGGCCACGGCACTCATGTGGCTGGAACCATTGCTCAATCCACCAACAACGGCTATGGCGTTGCCGGAATTGCTTACGAAGCCAGCCTGATGCCATTGAAAGTCTTGGGTGCTAGTGGTGGTGGTACGGTTGCGGATATTGCCGAAGCCATTCGCTTTGCCGCTGATAATGGTGCTGATGTGATTAACATGAGTTTGGGGGGGGCTGGCGAGAGTAAATTGATGGAAGAAGCGATCGCTTACGCTCATCAAAAAGGAGTCGTTCTCGTCGCCGCAGCCGGTAATTCCAATCAAAACTCAGCCTCGTATCCTGCCCGCTATCCCCATGTCATCGGTGTCTCGGCGCTAGACCCATCCGGTGCCAAAGCCCCATACTCTAACTTTGGTGCTGGGGTCGATATCTCAGCCCCTGGTGGTAGCGAAGCCGGTAAGATTTTGCAAGAAACGATTAGTCCAGAAACGGGCGAACCCATCTTTGCTGGCTACCAAGGCACCAGCATGGCATCTCCCCACGTTGCGGGTGTTGCCGCCTTAGTCAAAGCCTCCGGCATCAAAGAACCCGATGAAATCCTCGGAGTCTTGAAGAAATCCTCACGAGTTATCCAACAAGACCCGCTCAACCACTTTGGTTCCGGTCATCTCGATGCCGCCGCTGCTGTTAAGCTCGCCCTTAAAGGACAAATCACATTCAAGGACTTCTTCCGCTGGTTGCGAGATAACGGTTATCTCAACCCTCGATTCTGGGTCGATGGCGGCACCGTGATGCTACTGCCTAAAATCGCGATGGTTCTCGGTTCTTATCTGCTCGCCTGGTTCCTGCGGAATTACTTGCCCTTCTGGAGTTGGTCGCTGGCTTCCGGGTTAGTCTCAGGGAGTTCTGGGCTGTTCTTCCTGCGAGGTTTTTACGTCTTTGACCTACCTCAGTGGCCGTTCCGCGTGATGGGTAGTTCCATCCCCGAATTGGGTGGTGCCGTACAGGGCAGCGCTTTATTGAACCCAATTTTTGCCAGTGTTTTAATTCCCTTCCTCTTAGTCGCGTTACTGTTAGGTCATAAGCAGTGGAAGTGGTTGGCAATTGGTTCTGCTCTTGGTGTCGCCAGTTGTTTAGCCGTCAGTGCTGTCATGTCCCCTGGCATGATGTGGCTGGGTAGCGGGATGGTTGCTCGCGTCTTCCTCGTTGCCAATGCCCTTCTGTGCTTCGGACTTGCCTATCTAGCCTCAAAAGGAGAGGAACAACCCGCATGAGCGTGAATGTTACTGGCGTTATCGAACGCAAAGGACTCGGGCCAGGCACTTGGGCGCTAGTTACCGACTCAGGGGAAACCTACGAACTCAAGGATGCCCCCAATGAGTTGAAGAAAGCCGACTTAAAGGTCAAGGTTGAAGGTCAGGTACGAGATGATGTGATGACCTTCGCCATGATTGGACCAGTCCTCGAAGTGAAGTCCTACAAGGTTCTAGATTAGAGTTTCCTGACAAGGAGCTAACGATTGGAATCACGGCTTTACCTGATTTTCGCCATAGAGTGAGTCTTCAACCCGCCCCAGCGGGTTTTTATTTGAGCGTTTGGTTCGCCTCTGCTGGAATTGAGTCAACTGTCTGGATACGAGGAGAGTCGGACAGCTTCCTGTTTGCCTCATACAATAGTGGTTAGGCGATCGACTGATGGACGTTAAGAGTTTTGAACTCCTTCATCCTTTGTAAAAAAAAATCCCCGACTCAAACCGGTGAGCCGAGGAACGTCAATCAGGGTGCATCTACCATCCAATTATTCCCAGGCTAGGTAGAGTCATCCGGATAAATCGAGGACAAGTCGCTCCCTAATTCTGAAACGTTGACATTACTCGTCAGACTAAAGTATGACGACAAAGCTGGAAACTTTCAGATAAATGCATCAATCTATAAGTAGATATAAACAGGTTTATCGCATCGTCAAGACTTTCACGACAGGTGAAGACGCCCTTGAAATTGAGCAACATCGATCGGGTAGCAGTGGCACAGGAATTCCACATCTCAGTAACCCCTTTAGGGGCAGACGACTATTTGGTGCGTATCGAACGCGTCGCGCCAGGAGTTCCCCTGGCAGAAGAACAGGTCAACTGGCCTGTGGAAGATTGGATAACGCAGGCGCGGCAGCTGATGAACGACCCACTTTTGGGCGTGTTAGAAGGGAGCGCTGCTTTTCAACAACCAGACAACAGCTTTTTTTTACCTGCCTGGGACGAGCCAGTTAGCCCATCGGCTCGTAACTTGGTGGAACTGGGTCAGCAACTGTACAATGCTCTATTTCAGGGGAGCCTGCGAGATAGTTGGATGATGGCGCAAGCGATCGCGCAAAATCAGCGCCAAGTGTTGCGGCTACGCCTAGGATTAAAAGGGATGCGTTTGCCCCGCTTGCCCTGGGAAGTCCTGCACGCAGGCGATCGACCCCTCGCAACTGGCACCGATGTCGCGTTCTCGCGCTACCAGTTGAGTACGGGGCTAATGCGGTCAATTCATGCCCTGCCCAGACACCCCGACCAACCTTTACGCATTCTGATGGTCATTGCTGGGCCTAGCGACCAGGAAACGTTAGAGCTGGCCCAAGAAGCGAGCCATCTGCAAGAAGAACTCAAGAGCCATTCCCCAGAAGAACCCCCAACGATTCAACTCACGATTCTCGAACAACCGGGGCGCGAACAGCTGACTCAAGCCTTAGAGCAGGGTCATTATCAAGTTTTCCACTACTCCGGTCACTCTAACCTCGGAGATTCCGGTGGCGATGTCTACTTAGTGAGCAATAAAACAGGTCTCACCGAAACCCTAAACGGCGACGATTTAGCCGGACTGCTCGTGAACAATGGCGTCCAGCTGGCTGTATTTAACTCCTGTCGCGGTGCCTATACCGCCACGTCAAGTCCTTCGGAAGGTGGCAGAGATCGTAACCTAGCCGAAGCGATGGTGAAGCGAGGGATTCCCAGCGTTTTAGCGATGGCCGAGCGAATTCCTGACGAAGTGGCGCTCACCTTAACCCGGCTGCTCTACCGCAACCTCAACCAAGGCTATCCCATCGATTTGAGCCTGAGTCGGGCGAGGCAAGGACTGATTGCAGCTTACGGGTCGAACCAATTGTATTGGGCTTTACCCGTCCTCTATCTGCATCCAGAATTTGATGGGTTCTTGACGAATCCAGGCTCCCCTCAAACGCTATCAGAGCTTCTGGCGTTACCCGATCCCCTCGATCCGTCTCTCAGCGCAATTTCAGGCGAAGCACTATTTACCCCACCAGGACCAGCCCTGCCATTTTTGCCAGAAGAGGATTACGAGCTAGACCCTGCCTTAAATGCGGAGTTTCCGGGGGATGATGAGGAGCTAGAGGATATGATGGCGGGTCTAGACCCCGACGATCCAGACGCGGAAGATACGTCAGCGTTTATCAAAG
>DATNPC010000916.1:0-20878 GCA_036703375.1 Allocoleopsis sp. | reverse complement strand
TAAAGCGGAAAAATATGCCTAACACCAACACAATAATGAAGAAAAAACGCAAAACAAACTCCTTTTTTTGATCTACTGTCTATCTTGAATATGAAAATTTATTTATAAGATTTTAAGTAAGATTACTTTAAATTGACCAGCATTTGCCTTTATTCGTTAAGTTTTAACAACCAATCACCCCATTTGATTACCCATTTCCCCTGCTAATGCGCCGATAGCTCAGATAAATATTAAACTTAGAGTCTATTATTTTTTTCTGAAAAATTGTTTTACCTTGATTGTTCATGGCAATTATTCCAGTTCTCAAAAAAAATCTTACATGTAAAAAATTGTCTAAAGGATACTTTGTCTTATTGTTTTTTTGAATTAGACAACACTATTCTGTCTTTATCAAAATTTGTCTGCCTGTGTTGAACTGCGTAAGTTATCTCAGCAAAACCACGTAATCTTCCGGAATTGAGTTTTGTAAAGTTCTCTCGATCTACGCCAATGTGCGTAGGCTATCTACTCTCGTTGGGATGTATCCTTTACTCAAACCGCGATCGCAAAAGTGGAGTGCTGGGCTTATGTCGTGTTTGTCCATCGTTGCAATAGAGGAGGACAATTCATCAGTTACCGCAAACTTGCATTGTGGATTGCAGCCGTCGTTTCCATCATCCAAAAAAGTACTACTCTGCAAGACCTTTGGCAGGTCGGTTTGTGGATTAAACAAGAGTGCGAAAAGTTTGACTATGACAAGCCCGTTCTGGAGTACCTGCGCCGGATTTGGGCAGAACGGAGAGCTTACCTGAGAGATATGCGATCGCGAGGCGATGCAACAGCTTGAAGGGTGGCAGCCATCCTCAATGAGTCTTCTGCCTACCCAAAGTCTTTCTGCCCTTTGATAGTGTGTGACTCACTAGACGCAGGTTTAAGCTGAAAACCTGTTAGTAAAACTTTTGTGAGGCAAATTAGATGAATCCTGAGAAAAAAGACCCACCTATCAATCCAGAAGAAGAGCGATCGCGCCAAGACTCTGTCCTTAAAGACACCTACGATCCAGCAGATTTAGTGCGACACCCGACCCAAGATCCAGAGGAAATTGGCAGTAATCCAGGAGTAGCCCCTGAAACGAATGGTCTCAATGAACCCGCTCCAGCAATGGAGGGTTACAAGTTTGATTGAGTCTGTAGGGGCGCACGGTCGTGCGCTTCTACAATTGGGTATATCACACACAATTGAGAACCCCTGTAACCCCTTCACAGACATTAGTTTTTTTGTCAAAGTGAGAGAGGCAAACCTATTGCAAATGAAAATTGCAGGAGTTAATCGCAACCTGCACTCAACGTTCCTATGATTGACCCTATCGATACCTCTAGTTCAAATCAAACCAACCCTACTCTTCCAGAAGCATGGAACTACGAGGTAACTGTCGCTCAAGTGGAAAGCATTATTGAGCAGATAGAAGCAGGTACATTATCCCTTGATGAAGTTTTTGAACAATTCGCTGCTGCTGTGAAGTCTCTGCGTCAGTGCGAAGCTTTTTTGCAGGAACGCCAGCAGCAGATGGATTTGTTGATTGAAACACTAGCCGAGGAACCAGATTTTTAGTGTAGCGTGTCGGAAAATCTAACCCTCTTCATCGGGTTATTTAGCCCACTCGTTGCAAGGCAACATGCTTGATAAAAGCATACCAATCTTGAGTAAACCCCTTAATTTCGAGAGCTTTTAAAGTGAATTTTAAATGACTATCCTGAATCGGCAACCTCACATTATTATTCGCATCTGGATTGTTAGTGACAATAATGAGTTCCGTTCCTGCTGGGATTAGTTGTTTGGACTGCTCGTTTAGCACTGCCGCATCAACAGGTTTGCGCTTAATAACGGTATCTACATTAAAGACTAACTTTTGGAGATTCCCTGAAGCGGGGACTGTTACTCCATCTTGCTTGGATTGTGCAGCAACAACATCACCAATCGACTTGATCGGAGAAAATGACCGCTTAACGATTTGAACGTGCTGAGCAAAGATATACCAATTGCTACTGAAACCTTTGATTTGGAGGTCTTCCAGATTCACTCGATAGTGATTGTTCGAGGGTTCTGCATAGGACTGAAGCACGAAGTAAGTACCAGCGGGAACAGCCTGTTTCTCATTGGTCGGTAATTGACCCGAATCAACAGGCTGTCGCTTCAGAACGGTGTCTTGTAAAACGAGAACTCCGACTATGTTGGGCATTTTTGATAGCTCCCTGAACAAGTTAGATGAGCTTCACAACTTTAACCTTGATTCAACTGATACTGCCACGCTTGCGAGCCTCCTTATAGGAAGTTCCCACATTTCTTAAGCCGACACGAATCATTTGCTGTTCTAGGAGAGCAAAGAAGCGGGCGCGATCGCCTCCTCGCACTACGGCTAGATTGTGCGCCTCAGCAAGCGCAACGGGATAGCCAAAGCCCTTATGAACCTGCGCTAGGGTTAAGCTCAAGGATTGAGCGAGTAAAGCGGAATCCTCGGCAACCCATTGAGGAATTTCGATTCGAGCAACTTCTGTGCCAACATGCAAATAGCAAAAGTAAACCCGATGATCGCCGTACAAATCTAAAATCCGAGCAGAACTGCGATATAGAGGACTGCGTTGGCCGGGTTTTAACACGCTTGCCCAGAACGCTGCATCGCGCAAGGGGTCAATTACTTGGCAGGGTAACTTGTCGATGATGCTCGCGCAATGGGTGATACAGTCGGGAGTCTCGTGAGGGCAGGCTTGCAATCGAAAGAAGTTTAGGGCTTCCAAGCTGCGAGACGCACTCAGGTAGCCCAAAAGCGGAACCTTTACAGAACGTAGCTGATTCCAGGCATCCATAATCGGAGGCAAAATGCGATCGCGTGCCTCAACGGGCATCCCCTCTAAAAACCAGTAAGTCAGCGAACCATCCACCATCGCTAGATTGGGAATATCAAAGTGCGGCCCCGGTGGCCTCACCCAACGGCCGGCCATCTCTGCCAACACCAACGCCTCGGACACCGTGCGCTGGTGTCCCATCCACTCCTCCGTGCGAATGCCCCACTGCCGCGCAACATACAAGTCTTCTGGTCTGTAAAATACTTCAGGTAAGCTATCCAACAACGGATACAAACTCTGCCCGTAGTGCAACATCACTCGACCAATATTGATCAGATAGCAGTATGCGATTTCGTGGTGAGACGGGGCAATCTGAGAACCATCGGTGGCGAAGATGGTGTGACTGTCCGGAGGGGAATCCACATCCACGCGAGTATCTAGCGATTCTACAGGTGTAGCAGCAGTAAACGTCATGCGATCGCGCCATTGCTGTTGACGCTTCACCAGTTCTTCTTGCCGCGCATACGTCTGCAACAGCAACTGCTGCGCCAGTTCCAAGCGTTGACGACTGGCTGCTGCTTCCACTCTCAAGTGCTGACTAATACCAGGAATCTGTCCTGCAAGTTTTGTTAAATCCAGCATTGGTTATTGGCTCTTGGTTATTAGATGTTGGTTATTGGTTGTTGTCTCTCCAGCAAACAACAAACAACCAACAACGAACAACTAATCAGGCCAAACCGAAAAATCCTGAACAAACACCGAGAGAGGCAACAGCCGAATTCTGGAGTCATGTCGGGCAAAGTCTCGATGGGTTTCAGTGTTGTAGCCCCAATCGGCTAGATAGAGTCTTACATCGTTGAGGTCAGCCTGCTGTTGTACTAATTGTAAGGTTTGCAGCCGATCTTCCACAAACCACAGCGTTACCTCGTTACCTGGGTTAGCAGTACCAGATGCGATCGCATTTTTCGCCTCGATCAGTTGCCGTAGCGTCTGATATTTGGGGCGTTTAATCTCTTTACCAATAATGCTTTCCTCGGAGACTTGAATGCCTTGTTGCTGCAATAGCTGCTTGACGAAGCGCCCTTCTTTAGTCGTGACAATAAATAATTGTGTGGGGTTCTCGAAAGATGATGTCTGTGCATCAGAGGCTATTCGATGCAACCGCTCGATCGCACCAGGATAGAATCGGTGCAGCGCTAGCCAGCCCTCTAAATCTGTTTCAATCCACTCATCCCGGACGGCATCGAGCTTCTTACCGATGTCTGCTGCATCCAATTGTTCGCTGGCAACGAGTTCCCGAACCACGGCTGGCCAATCCTGCAAAATCTGTTCTTCAGAAACCCCCAGCAGTAATGCCCTCAATAAAACAGGCATTTCCCACCCAACTTCAACCACAGGTCGCAAGCGGTAGAATCGGGGTGCTAAGTTATCTGGTGGCGTGTCGCTACTGGGTGTCCAGATTTGACAGTAAGTGCGCCAGGACGTCTGAAAATACTCCAGCAGTCCATCACAGAGAACACCGTCAAAGTCGAGAGCGAGAATCGTCGGAGCTAGAACAGGCATAGTAGAAGTCCAATAACCTCAATGGCTTGTCACTGCAAACATATCATTTGTAGTACGGCGGCTTGAGCTGTGGGACATTGGATTAGCCGATTTAATTATTAGAAACTTGCCAAAATGGCAACATTTCGTTAGATTTCATCCTTATCTTGGAATGAGTATTGTCTGACTGAGTTCCAAAACGCATAGTAATTTTTTGAGTGACATCTTGCACCCTTCTCAATCATCGTAGGGTGGACATTGCCGACCAACGATAGAATCAAGTTTTTAAGTTCTATTCGGCAATGCCCACTCTAAATCAGTAAGATTGTTGATGTTGATCGTGATGCAAGAAATGAGTTAAGTAACGAGGGAAAGTAGAGTATGCATCCTTTTGCTTTAGATCTTTGCGATTTAGAATCCCTTGAATTAGATTTTTTAGAAAATCTAAGCCAAGATGAGACTGCCAATATTGGGGGTGGAGCAATATTGGATGGTCACATTATTACTAAAGCTTTGTATGAAGGAGGTGGTTGGTATCCGCCAAGCGATCGATATCCTACTCATCCGGTACCGCCGAGCAATTCTCCTATTAATCAACTCCCTACCTATACTACTTTAGCTTTAGGAGAAGAGGGAGGAGGTTACTATGACAGCTTGTAATACTGGAGCGATTTTATTTTCAAAAAAATAAGCAATTGACGATGGAGCGGATTTAAGAATAAATGCTGTATTTTTTTATTGACAACTAATTCATCAATAAAAGCTTGACCAACTGGTCTGTGATAGGAAAGCCAGTTTGATGTTCAAAGTGCAAAAACATGGGACTGGGATTAGCCTCTAAAAAGATGTAGTCACCCGTTGGCTTCAATCGCCAGTCAATTGCCGTCCATTCTAGCTTTAGAGCTTTCGCGATCGCGAAACACTGTTCTTGTACGGATTCAGGCAGTTTGATGGGAATTAACTCAGCCTCTAAGTCTTCTCGGAAGTCCAAGGAACTACTACGAATTTCAGCCGTGTAAACTGAATTTGCAAGAACGTAACTGCGAATATTTGTACCTGGAATATACTCTTGAACGGTGACAGGAGAAAGACGCAAAGCTAATTCCAGTCGCTTGGGTTGCAAATGAGATTCTGTGACAAGCTGAGTATGGCTACCCCCATAGACGGGTTTAAAAATGACTCGTTGGTGAGATAAGGCAAACTCCGTCACTTGATTTGGATCGTTACTAATCAGGGTAGCTGGAATATTGACCCCGATTTGTTTTACAGCCCTCAGCTGTAGGGGTTTCTCCTTATGGAAGTCATAGGCTTGCCAGGAGTTAATCCATCGAGCCGGACAGGCTTTGATTAGCGATCGCAAAGCACTCATGGAATCGTTCGCAGCGATTCGCTGTTGCTGGGAATTCTTTAAATCTGGAATATAAACCCTGCCAAGCTCACGCCAAAACACGCTCTTAATATCGCTGAGGTTCCATCGGATTCCTCCAGGCAACGTCAAATATCCCTCTTGAGTATCAGGATGCCAAGACATGCGTACTTTGGAGGGAAACAGGCGAGTATCTAAATACTCCACCTCTGCACCTGTTTGGATTAGAGCCTTGTGTAAATGGGCAGCATGAGCATCTTCAGGATTACCTAAAATTAAAATTTTCATCGATCGCGTCTAAAAACTCTATCTAATTGAGCTAGAGCTAGAGCTAGAGTTCCAATTAGAATTATAGGTAGTTCCCATACTAAAAAGTGCTTAAAACAAAAAATAATTAGTAATAGTAAAAAGATAAAACATGGCATCTCTTCAACCACTTCTAACTCTATCTGATACTAAGTTGCAGTCCAACACCTTACACGTTCTCTCCCCCCGTCCCCCTGTCTCCCCGTCTCCCCGTCTAAGTGGTTCACTATCTTTGAACGCAACTCGGTATGACGTTAAGTGGGTAGCGATTTCAATGCCTCCTGAACTCGATCCAACTCCTTTTCCCGATTCTGTGCCAGAAGACCCCAATCCTGAACCCGAACCCGCTTCTGAACCCGAACCTGAACCAGTTCCTTCGCCTACCCCTGAACCCGACCTCGTCCCCGAACTCGATCCAGGCGCTATATTGTAGAGTCTAGAACTGACGCACAGATTCTATCTGTAGGCCGTGTTAGCGTAGCGTAACGCGCCATGACCACTAGGATTGAAATGGCGGTTCATCGGGGGTTGTAAGCCTAGTTAAATCGTTAGTGGACGTGCTGATAAGACACTCCGTTAGCACAGGCATCTGTTCGCATTCTAGACACGAGCAAGATGCCTGCACAAAGCGCTCCACTACCCCTTTACACAAACAACTTGCTTGAGGGTTGCCACGATTTCAACAAGGTCAGACTGGTTGTTCATCACCTCATCAATTGGCTTGTAAGCACCTGGAATTTCATCCAAAACACCACCATCTTTGCGGCACTCAACCCCCTTGGTTTGCTCGACCAAATCGTCGAGTGAAAAGTGCTTCTTCGCTTTGTTTCGAGACATCAGACGACCAGCACCATGGCTGCAAGAGCAGTAGCTTTCGTGATTGCCCTTACCCTTAACGATGAAAGATTTTGCTCCCATGGAACCAGGGATGATGCCGTAATCGTCTTCTTTCGCTCGAACAGCACCCTTACGAGTTACGTAGACTTCCTCACCAAAATGAACTTCCTTCTCGGCGTAGTTATGATGGCAATTCACCTCTAACAAGGACTTAGTAGGCTTACCTCCAGCCAAATGCTTCTCAACAATCCGCTTGAAGCGAGCCATCATCACGTCGCGATTGACGCGGGCATAGTTCTGCGCCCACTGCAAATCTCGCCAGTAAGCTTGAAACTTTGGCGTTCCAGCGACGAAGTAAGCTAAGTCTGGGTCAGGAAGATAGGTATTGGTCATTTTGGCAAGGTCTTTCGCCGTGCTGATATGACACTGCGCCAGCATATTACCAATGTTGCGAGAACCGGAATGCAACATGAGCCAGACAGAGTTCTCGGTATCGATGCAAACTTCGATAAAGTGGTTCAATTTGTTACTGATTGCTTGCTGAGCTGAGCAACCTTGCAATCGACCAAGTCATTTCTGCTTGGTTCTATACCTTCCTATTCGGTATAGTTCGGAGCACACCTTCATCCTAAATTAATTAGGATGCCCAAGTCCCTCTGCTCTCTACGGGGCGTTTTACCGCTTCCCTCGGTATTAGCAATCTCAGCCTTCACCGATTTGGACGAGTTTTGATTACTGCATTACTACAGTAAGGGGCAATCTTTTACCCCCACCGAGAGAACCCATTTGTCTCATTGCTTTTCCCTTCAAGTCCTGCACTCCTGGATGCAGTTCTTTGAAATCAGCCCAATGCTGCCAGTTGGTTACGGTTTTTTCAACCTCCTTGTTCTCGTTGAAGCCGACTGGGATGGCAGCTTCAATATCTAAGCGAATTTTCTTGAGTTTTCCCTCCAGTTGGTCAGCCGCAAATGGTGTCTTAATCGCACACATTCCACAACCAATATCTACGCCGATCGCGCTTGGGATGATGGCTTCTTTAGTCGCAACGACAGAACCCACCAAGGCACCCTTACCCAAGTGAACATCTGGCATTAGTGCAACATGCTTGAAGACAAAGGGTAGCGAAGCTACATTCTTTGCCATCTTGGTTTCCTCGGAACCGAGGGTGTGATTCGCCCAAGAGAGGACTGGCGCTGGTGTTGAGAGATTTAGCTTTTCGTATGGCATAAACGTTTGCCTGTAAAAACAGCATTCAGCTTATCCCTCGCCTAAAAAGACGGGGGATGTGAGCGTGAGTCGTTAGTCATGAGTGGGATTCCCAGCAGAAACTGCCTGACAGAATAGACCTCCTGCATAAATCATGAAAAGCCCCCTAAATCCCCCAATTCTGGGGGACTTTGAATCCCGTTCCCCCCAAACTTGGGGGGCTAGGGGGGCGATAATTCTATTCATGCAGGAGGTCTAATGACCTCGATCGCACCTACAAACCACTATCCACTAACGAATCGCCGTGTAGCGCGGCGATTCCTCCCATCCCTCTCTTGAGACTGGCTTTCTCGCCGCACTTCTATGAAGATTCACACAGGGTAGCCCTGAGACTAACCCTATTATACTACATTTATGCTACAAACGACAAGTCCGAACCTAATTGGTATGACAGGCTGATGGCTTAAGCTCCCAAATAGCGTTTCAAAAAGCTTTCCAGCGATTCCAGTTTGATATTGTAAACTGACTCTAGCTCGGCAATTTCTGTAGGCTTACAGAAAAATTCATTCCCCAGTAATGTCCGCAAGGTACCTAGACCTTTTCGGAGTTGCGGATTGACCAAACCCACAGTATTGCGGATTCCATCAAACACGAACAATGGCGGGTTAATAATGATGGGTTCCCGATTGAAGATTCTGCCAAAAATGCGCGGAATATCTTCTCGCTTGAGAATATCTGGTCCCCCTACCGGAAAGATTTGATTGCGGGCGCGTTCAACTGTGACTGAATCAACAGCGATTTGTGCCAAATCGTCAGTGCTGACAATTGACGTTCGGTTGTCGGGATCGCCGTTGAGCAGATAAATCCCTGTTTGACGAAATTGTTCGGCTAACGGGATGAGATTTGAAGATAATCCCGCAGGACGCAGGATAGTGTAATTCAGTCCGCTAGCTTGCAAGTACTTTTCTACAGCTCGTTTCGCTTTGAAGACTGGGGCATCTTCATATCCGCGATCGACTCCTAGTACCGAGATGAACACAAAGTGCTGTACGCCATTTTCCTTTGCTCGATCGATTAACTCGATATTGGCTCGATAGTCTAGCGCTTGAGCGTCGCCGCCAGAACCATGGGTACTAATGATATATCGAACGCCCTTGCAGGCTTTCTGGATATCTCGTTCGTCCCGTAAGTCACCAATAAACAGCTCGGCACCACGGTTTTCTAATTCAGCGTAGCGAGAGGACAGGCGAACAAATGCTCGGACTGGCAACTCTCGCTCTCGTAAAATTCGCACGACTCGGCGTCCGATTTGTCCTGAGGCTCCAGTGACTAAATACATATTTGTCCAATCTTTGCAAGCGATCTAGGACGATTGTAACAATTCGACAATTACTGGAGCGTGGTCGCTGGGTTGCGCGAGTTTTCTCGGTTCCACATCAATGGTACAACTGGTCGCCTGTTCGTACAGGTTAGCCGTAAGGTAATGATGGTCGATCCGCCAACCTCGATTGGCGCTAAAGCCACGGGTGCGATAGTCCCACCAGGTATAGTGACCCGTCTCTGGAGTGAATTTGCGAAAGGCATCAGCTAAGCCTACGCTTAAGACATCCTGTAAGGCTTGGCGTTCAGTCGGAGAAGCCATGATGTGGTTCTCTTTCCCTTTCGGGTTATGGATATCCCGGTCTTCTGGCGCAATATTAAAATCTCCACAAACGCAAAGAGGATGCGGCTGTTTTGCTAACAGGGTTTGCAGGTACTCGCGCAGTACTTTGAGCCACCGAAGTTTGTAGTCGTATTTCTCGCTTCCCACTTCAGAACCGTTGGGGACGTAGAGATTGACAATGCGAATACCCCTGACAGTGCCAGTAATTACCCGTTTTTGTTCGTCTAAATCCTCTACCTTCTCGGCACCTAATACAGGCGCAAACCCCATGCTGATGTCTTCAACGGGTGTGCGGCTAAAAATGGCAACACCGTTGTAGGATTTTTGTCCAGAAATATAGAGATGATAGCCGAGTGCTTCAAACGGCGATCGCGGAAAATCGGCATCGACGACTTTGGTTTCTTGCAGGCAAAGAACATCAACTTCTGTTTCTTGCAACCAATCCCCCACCTGTAGCAGACGGGTGCGAATCGAATTGACGTTCCAAGTAGCGATTTTCATAGTTTTGTTTTGTCTTCACCCACATTGCATGTAGGGGCGGGTTTAGCCAACAATTTTTGACTGTAACAGATCGGACATCCTCTTACCCAAATTTAGATTTGCGATCGCGCCTGTAACTATTTGTCACCGAGGAAAGAGGAAAAAGCTCTGACGGACAGTTAAAATAGGCATACTCAAAGCCAACCTTAATCGGTAAAGGAGAGCAAGATGAGTCTAGGAAATCGTATCCAGGCTGCTATCAAAAATCTTGAAGGGAGGTTAGAGGAAGCGGTTGGGGCACTGACAGGCAACCCCAGACTGAAGGCAGAAGGTCGAGCCAAGCAGACAGAAGCCACAGTCGAGCATGCGAAGGAAAACCTGAAAGACCGTGCGAAGCGCTGGATAGATAGAACCTAGAATACGTTTCTCGCGATCGCATTTGGCATGTATTACCGTTGTGGAGTTATCTCATAAGTCCTCACCAGCTTCGTGTTTCTTGCTATTGAGCGCAAAAAAAAGGGTGCATAGCAATGCACCCTGCTAATTTCAAGAGGTGTGTGAGGATCGTGATTTATCTGAAGTTCTGGGCTTCAATAGTCTCATCATAGGATTTGACGTGGGGGAGCCACATGAGGAAAAGGTACCAAATCGCTGAATAGAAAGTACTAAATCCCACCATGACTTTTGTCATAGGAGATTGCCTGTTAATACATGCGAGATCGGAAGCTTCACAACGAACGGGTTGACAACAGGCATTGTCCAATGGCTGTATGCAAGGCGGCGGACATTATTCTGCATAAGACCCAAAACGTGAGAGATATAGGACTGGTAAATCGTCAGCCCTGATGCCATTGGGTTAGCCTTCCTATGCGTTTTCCTCAGCTTAGCCTTGGTGTATTGATTGCTCTCCTAACTTCCCTGACACCTTTGAGTTTCAAGTTTCCTGTGCCGATAACAGCATCACAGGTACTGGCTCAAACCTCAGATGATCGGAAAGCAGAAGCTGACCGATTATTGCAGCAAGGAATTGAGCAGTTCCAGACTAGTCAATTTGAAGCGACATTACAGTCTTTTCAACAAGCATTAACAATCTACCGGGAAATCAAAAACCGCCAAGGAGAGGGATGGGCGCTGGGCAATTTGGGAAATGTTTATGAAGAGCTAGGGGACTATGCCCAGGCAATTGATTACTCTAAGCAGCAATTGGCGATCGCACGGGAGATTCATGACCGTCAAAGTGAGGGGGCGGCACTAGGCAATTTGGGTCTTGCTTATTTGTCTCTGGGGGACTATGCCCAAGCAATTGATTACCAAAAGCAGCATTTGGCGATCGCACGGGAGATTCATGACCGCCAAGGAGAGGGGATGGCGCTGGGCAATCTGGGTAATGCTTATTTATCTCTGGGGGACTATGCCCAGGCGATTGATTACCAAAAACAGTCCTTGGCGATTGCACGAGAAATTTATGACCGTCCAAGTGAGGGGGCGGCGCTAGGCAATCTGGGACTTGCTTACTTTTCCCTAGGAGAGTATGTCCAGGCAATTGATTACTCTAAGCAACACTTGGCAATCTCACGAGAGATTCATGACCGTCAAAGTGAGGGCAAAGCGCTGGGCAATCTGGGTAATGCTTACTATTCTCTGGGAGACTATGCTCAGGCGATTGATTACCAAAAGCAATGGTTAGCGATCGCGCGCGAGATTCATAACCGCCAAAGTGAAGGGGCGGCGCTGGGCAATCTGGGTGTTGCTTATCGTAACCTGGGAGACTATACCCAGGCGATTGATTACTCTAAGCAACACTTGGCGATCGCACGAGAAATTTATGACCGTCCAAGTGAGGGGGCGGCGCTAGGCAATCTGGGACTTGCTTACTTTTCCCTAGGAGAGTATGCCCAGGCAATTGATTACTCTAATCAGTGGTTGGCGATCGCCCGAGAGATTCATAACCGTCCAAGTGAGGGCAAGGCGCTGGGCAATTTGGGTATTGCTTACTATTCCCTAGGGGACTATGCCCAGGCGATTGATTACCAAAAGCAGTGGTTGGCGATCGCACGAGAGATTCATGACCGCGAAAGTGAGGGCAAGGCGCTGGGTAATTTGGGACTTGCTTCCAATTCCCTGGGGGACTATGCTCAGGCGATTGATTACCTTAATCAGACCTTGGCGATCGCACGGGAGATTCATGACCGCCAAAATGAGGGGTTTGCGCTGAACAATCTTGGGAGTGTTCTGTACCAATCAGGCAATTTTGTAGAAGCAAAGAAGACACTAATGGAGGGAATTAAGGTTTGGGAATCCCTACGAGCTGGACTAGGCAATAATGATAGCTATAAAGTATTAATTTTTGAAGAGCAAGCTCGCACTTACCGTACTTTACAAAAAGTCCTCATTGCCCAAAATCAACCCCTATCCGCTCTAGAAATTGCTGAACGAGGACGTGCCAGGGCATTTGTGGAGCTATTGGCTAGGCGAATTACCACCAACTCGAAATCTGTCAACTCTTCCATCACTCCGCCCACCATCAAGCAATTGCAACAAATCGCTAAAGAGCATGCTGCTACCCTTGTTGAATATTCGATTATTGCTAAAAACTTTAAGATAAAGGATAAAGAAGAAACTCACGAATCAGAACTGTATATTTGGGTCATTAAACCGACAGGTGAAGTAACCTTTCGCTCATCCGACCTCAAACCTCTGTGGCAGCAACAAAATACAACACTAGCTGACCTCGTTAGCATCAGCCGTGATTCTATAGGTGTGAGAGGGCGTGGCTTGGAGGTAATTGCCAGAGTGGATGGGGTAAGCCAAACTAATCGCTTACAGCAACTGTATCAACTGCTAATTCAACCCATCGCAGACTTACTTCCAACTGACCCAACCGCCCACGTTATCTTCATCCCGCAACAAGAACTGTTTCTCGTTCCCTTCCCAGCTCTGCAAGATGCTTCGGGTCAATACCTCATCCAAAAACATACCATCCTCACTGCCCCCGCGATCGCTGTCCTCGATTTAACCCATCAACGACGCCAACACGTTCCCGGTTCTGCCCAAGATGTACTGGTTGTGGGAAATCCCACCATGCCCCTGATTCAACCACCGGGACAAAAGCCCACTCAGCTTAAGCCATTGGTCGGTGCCGAGCAAGAAGCGAAGACAATTGCCACTCTCTTTAACACCCAAGCCTTCACTGAAAATCAAGCGACTAAAGCCTTGATTGTGTCACGGTTACCCAACGCGAAGATAATTCATCTCGCCACACATGGATTATTGGATGACTTCAGTGGGGAGGGGGTGCCAGGAGCGATCGCACTTGCTCCATCAAAACCCGGTGTCCCGAATGATGGATTGCTCACGTCTAACGAAATCCTCGATTTGAAACTCAATGCAGAATTAGTGGTTTTGAGTGCTTGCGACACGGGCAGGGGGAAGTTAACCGGGGATGGAGTAATTGGCTTATCTCGTTCGTTAATTACCGCCGGAGTGCCCAGTATTATCGTCTCGTTGTGGTCAATTCCTGATGCGCCTACAGCTCAGTTGATGAGTGAGTTTTATCAAAATCTACAGAAGAATCCTGATAAAGCGATCGCATTACGTCAAGCGATGTTGAAGACAATGGAGAAGTATCCTCAGCCTCAAAATTGGGCGGCATTTACTCTCATTGGTGAGTCCAATTGAGCAAACAAGGCTGAGGAGATGAAGAAAATGAAAGCGAAAGAGAATCCCCTGACCGAATTACAGCCCGAACCTTTGTTCAATGCCGTCTACAGCCTGATTGACTTTAGCATTAATTTCGTTGTTGAGAACTTGATCGACTTCGGTATCAAGCATTTGCTCAACCGCCTCACCACCAGGAATATGAGAGGCGACAGCATTGATGGCTTCATTGGCTAAATTGTCAGCAGCCGTATCAATCGCTGCATCTATAGCAAAACCACTGGCTTGTTGACCAAGATTTGGATCGGACATGGTAAACCTCTAGCGAAAAGATAGCCTGGAAGTGTATCGCTACTGTAAGTTGGCGTCGTGTCAATGCTGCATCAGTAATATGGCGTAGATATGTCGATAGTCTGGGGCATCGAAACTTGCCCCCCTAACCCCCCAAATTTGGGGGGAACTTTGAGATAGCTTCCCCCTCCAATTGGGGGCTATGCTTCTAACACCGCTACAGCTAAAACTCGACTTTTGCAAGAGACGTTCATGAGCGTACTGCTCACACTCCAGGATGAAAGGAGATTTTCTTTCACAGGTCTATTCACTTTAGTAGTCCTCTTTAGAGGACTTTAACTATTAGCCAGGGGTTTAAACCCCTGGCAGATAATGTGATTGGTACAAGCTCTTAGTTTTAGTTATTCGTCCGCAAACTAACAACCAATAACCAATAACGAACAACCCATTACATCTTGCAACTCAAATCCCCAGCTTTTTGAGTAAAGCGGAGGTTTTCGCCGTAGTCTACCGGACAGTCAATCACGGTGGGAACATTTTGAGCGAGTGCCGTTTTCAAGGTAGGAATTAATTCAGCGGCTGAATTGACGCGATAGCCTTTTAACCCCATACTTTCAGCAAATTTAACAAAGTCTGGATTGCCAAATTTGATAAATGCCGATTCGCCAAAGTGATTGTGTTGCTTCCATTCAATTAAGCCATAGCCACCATCATTGAAAATCAAGGTGACAAAGGGAGTACCGACTCGGAGGGCTGTTTCCAGTTCTTGGCAATTCATCATAAATCCACCATCGCCTGTCACTGCAACGACATTGCGATCGGGATGAACGAGTTTTGCCGCGATCGCTCCTGGCATGGCAATACCCATCGCTGCAAAACCATTGGAGATGATGCAGGTGTTGGGGCGATCGCAATGATAATGCCGCGCCATCCACATCTTGTGCGCCCCGACATCGGAAATTACAATATCCTCAGGTCCCATAACTTGCCGCAGGTCATAAATGAGTTTCTGCGGTTTGATGGGAAAGACATCATCGTTAGCATAGAACTCGTAATCTGACCGAATATCCGCTCGAACTTCCACCGCCACTGGTGTCGGTTTGCCTGTTCGATCCGCCTGCTTCATGATTTCAGTCAGCGAGTCGGAAATATCTCCCACGACTTCAATTAAGGGGATATAGCTGCTATCAATTTCTGCTGGACTGGCTCCAATATGGATTAAGGGAATCTTGCCTTCTGGGTTCCACTTTTTCGGAGAATATTCAACTAAGTCGTAACCCACGGCGATAATTAAATCGGCTCGCTCAAAGGCGCAGCTAATCAAATCGCGCTGTTGTAGCCCTACCGTCCATAAGGCTAGAGGATGGGTGTAGGGAATCACGCCTTTCCCCATAAATGTATTCACCACGGGAATATCCATCCGAGTGGCAAATTCCGTGAGCGCTTCACTCGCGTTCGCTCGAATTGCCCCATTTCCTGCCAAGATAATCGGGTTTTTTGCCTTAGAAATTGCCACAGCCGCTTTGCCCAAGCTGCGGAACGACGCATAGGTTTTTTCTCGGCTATCCTTGCCCAGGGGTTCCCCAACTACAGGCATCGCAGCAATATTTTCGGGCAAATCGATGTGAACCGCTCCCGGTTTTTCGCTTTGTGCAATTTTGAATGCCTTACGAACAATTTCGGCAGTGTTGCTGGGTCGAACAATCTGGGCGTTCCATTTGGTGACGGGAGCGAACATGGCCACCAAATCTAAGTATTGGTGAGATTCAATGTGCATGCGATCGGTTCCTACTTGACCTGTAATCGCCACCAGAGGGGCTCCATCCAGGTTGGCATCGGCAACACCTGTCATTAAGTTCGTCGCACCTGGCCCTAAGGTGGACAGGCAAACCCCCGCTTTCCCCGTGAGGCGTCCGTAAAGGTCTGCCATAAAGGCTGCGCCCTGTTCGTGGCGAGTTGTAATGAACTGAATGGAAGAATGCCGAAGTGCTTCCAAGACGTGCAAGTTCTCTTCTCCAGGCAATCCAAAAACGTACTCAACGCCTTCATTTTCCAGACAACGCACCAACATTTCCGCTGTGTTCATTTCGCCCATGTTCGTCTCCCTGAATTATTTAATTCGCCGTGATGTTAAGGCTTTCTTTGGGATCGTGTTTTCCTCAACTCTAGCCTCTACTTCAGCCCTTCGTCCGCAGTTTCTGTTACTTCACCAAAGCTTTTCGATTCAGAGGTGTCGAGCTTCACAACTGCGCGATCGATCGCGTTTGGAAACAAGCCAGTCAGACGCTAGCCCTTTCAAGAGGCGATCGCTCTCGTAGCGCTATGCTCCATCTAATTGCAATGATTCTGCAATTGTTGCAGTGCGGCAAGCAAAGCTAAAAGATTAGAGTTGGCTCATTGCTGACTCGACACTCATGTTCGTAAGCCGTCGGTTGTAACTGAGAGCTTGCACCTATTCGTGGCAGCCGCTTGTTATCCCTCTTTAAATCCCTCCTCGATTGAGGGAAGGCTAGCTCCACCCTCGTTCGGAGGGTGGCGGAAGAGCTAAAAAAACAGTTGATTAGTGCAAGGTGTCAATTTTTACGGACTGAGGCTTTGTGCCTTGATAGGAGCGTAGTGTAATACAGCCTTAAAGTTCAAGACCTTCTCAACCAGTGAACTATTGAATTCACTTAATCCAAACAGTTTTGATATTGACAAATTCGTGAATGCCTTGGATTCCTAATTCTCGTCCATACCCGGAACGCTTAATGCCACCAAACGGTAGACGTGGATCGGATTTGACCAAGCCATTAATAAAAACGGCACCAGCTTCTAGTTCGTCAATCAAGCGATCGGCTTCTTCCGGATTGGTCGTCCAGGCACTCGCACCTAGCCCAAACGGTACGTTATTCGCTCGGCTGATGGCAGCGTCAATGTCGCTAACCCGAAACAGGAGCGCCACTGGACCGAAAAATTCTTCTTGGTCGGCGGGTGTTCCCGGTGGGAAGTCGCTCAAAATAGTAGGTAGATAGAAGTTACCGGGGCGATCGGAGAGAGGCTTTCCACCCACGAGAACTTTAGCTCCTTTTTCGATGCAAGCTCGCACTTGCTGGTCTAAATCGTCGAGGATACCTGGAGTGGCCAAGGGACCAATATCAGTGTTTTCATCCATGGGATCGCCGACTTTTAACACCTGGTATTTTTCAACCAGGCGCTTCTCAAATTCATCCGCAACTGCATCTGCAACAATAAATCGTTTGGCGGCAATGCAAGATTGACCATTATTGAGCAGACGAGCGGTGACAGCGCTTGAAGCCGCTGCCTCGATATCGGCACTCTCTAGGACAATAAACGGATCGCTGCCACCGAGTTCTAATACGGTTTTTTTAATTTGTTTTCCAGCTGCTGCCGCTAAACTTGCACCGGCAAACTCACTCCCGGTTAGCGTGGCGGCTTTAACTCGCTCATCATTAATAATGGCTTCAACGCGATCGGAACCAACTAATAAGGTTTGAAACGCACCGTCTGGAAATCCGGCTTGGCTGAAGATGTCTTCAATGGCTAGGGCACATTGCGGCACATTCGAGGCGTGTTTGAGCAAGCCCACATTGCCTGCCATCAGAGCGGGTGCGGCAAAGCGAAACACCTGCCAAAACGGGAAGTTCCAGGGCATTACGGCTAGGACAATTCCCAGAGGTTGGTAACGCACGAAACTCTTGGTTGCATCGGTGGATGCGGGAACGTCTGCGAGAAACTCAGCGGCATGTTCGGCGTAGTAACGACAAACCAAAGCGCACTTTTCGGCTTCTGCGATCGCACTTTTCAGGGTTTTGCCCATTTCTGTCGTCATGATTTTGCCGAAGCTGACTTTGTCACGCTCCAGAATATCCGCCGCCTTGTTGAGCCATTCGGCTCTTTGACTCATTGGTGTTTTGCGATACTGCTCAAATCGCTGTTGTGCCAGGGCTAACTTCGCCTCAATGGCTTCGTCATTCAGTGGCTCAAATGTTTTGAGCGTTTCCCCGGTTGCTGGGTTAATTGTGGCGATACCCATAGCCTCAACCTCCAATCCCACTCTTATAGGGGGATAGCTATTTCCTTTTCAGTCTACTGTGTGGCGCACTTTCACGGCTGTTACGTGTAGATTGCGTTACACGGAGGTTTGGGAACGTTCAAGGGTCATTTCTTTGTAAATCTTTCTTAAGAATTCATAAGGATTAAGTTTAGTCAAGACCAAATTCTTAAAAAATTATTTAATTTCTTCTAGATTTACTCTAGAATGACAAAGTAAAGAAACAAATACCTGCTGGCTTGGAAAGTTTTTCCCGAACCTAGAGCAAAGACTTGAAAACCTGGCATCTCAAGACAGACCAGCTAAACACAAGCGCCGCACAGCCGCTTGGGGAGTGCCTTGTCCACTCTTGCAGGTAAGAGTGAGATGAGATGACCGTTGGAGGATTTCCCGAGGACAACATGGAAAATTTGCCACTTTTCCCTGATTGTGAGCTGAAGTTTGGCAGTGTTGTTTGCGGTCAACACTCTACCGCCACAAGACCAGTAATATTGGCAGTTGATGATGATGAAGACAATTTACTGCTAATAGCCTACGCGTTAGAGCCTTTAGGTTGCTGCTTGCTTACAGCCGTCGATGGTAAAAGTGCTTTGGCCATCGCGCAACGATGTCAACCCGATTTAATTTTACTGGACATTCTCATACCGTACATTGATGGCACTGAAGTGGTGTCTCGTTTGAGGAAAGATCCAAAGACTAGAAGCATCCCTGTAGTTGCGGTGACAGCTTTGGCTCGACCAGAAGATTGCGATCGCCTTTTGCAAGCGGGCTGTAACGATTACCTGACGAAGCCGTATATGCTGGATGAGATCGAAGCGATCGTCCAGCGTTATCTCCGTTTACCCGCCTCTATTTCTTGATTTTCGGAACGGCCTCAGGGTTGCGAACTTCTGGAGTAACATCCAAAACCGCAATAATTCCAGTACGTCCCGTTTCAATGGTTGCATCGCTGAGGATGTCAAGAACGTTGACATTCAGGACTTCCTCAATGGCTTCTTTGAGCTGAGGTTGAATTGCCTTATCCAAGTCCGCACGAACTTGTTGGGCTAACTCGGCTTGACCCGTATTTGCCAGCAGTTGCTCTGGTGGAGTAATTGAGTTTTCGACAATAATTGCTACTTTTTCGTCAAATAGCTGGCAAGACACCTTACTGGGCTGGTGCCCTAACTGCTCGCGGTATAAAGCTTGGAGCCGTTGAGAAAGTAATCGTTCGAGCTGCCCTCGTGTAGGCTTGGAGGACTCCTGGTTCATATAAGGGATTTGTTCACAAATAAAAGGATCTAAAGGAATATTTTAAGGATTATTCAACAATTTACACAGTACTGTCCCCAGTTCCTCCAATTCATTAAGAATTCTCTGGGATTGAGAGCTAAAATCCGGAATGCAACGTGGCAAATGAAGGCTCATGGATAGGGCAGAGTTGACCTTGTAAAACAGCCGAATACTCTGCCTCTATCCTAGCGATCGCTCGTGACCAAAAGAGCAAAAATGGAGAGATGTCTTAAATATAGTAGTTTGATTAGCAAGACTGTCTAGACGTTAAGTTTTGCGTTGTAGTTCATCTTTTTGTTGTTTCCCAGTAGAATCTTTCTTAAGATAAGAGTCTTTCTTCAGATAGTTGAATAAGACACGCTGTCTACAATAAAGTGCCAACCGATACAAGCCAGTCTTTACTAAGCGCCCCTGAGCCGCTGAAGGAATGCCTTGTCCAATGTACGTTGAGAACCATTTCGGGAACAGATAACTTCCCAGGAGTGACGCATGGATATGGAACTTTCGACTAATCGTGGTGAACAGTTAATTGGGGAACAACCATTAGTTTTAGTGGTAGATGATAATGAAGATAATTTGGCATTACTAGCGTTTCTAGTTGAACAGCTCAATTGCGCGTTACTTACCGCTATTAATGGGAAGACAGCTCTCGACTTAGCGCAACGATTTCAGCCAATGCTAATTTTGCTAGATATGATGCTGCCTGATATGGATGGCATGGAAGTCGTATCTCGCATCAGGCAAAACCCTTTAACCGAAGGAATTCCAGTGATTGCCGTCACGGCGCTTGCTAGACCCGAAGATCGAGCGCGGATGTTATCAGCAGGCTGTAATGAATATGTGAGTAAGCCATTCTTCGTGGATGAGATGGAAGCGCTGTTGTATCGTTATCTGCCAATGACGGATTAGACAGTGGGAATTGGGCTGTAGGGGCAATCCTCCTAGGGCTGTCCTGCTCAGGGGTAGGGGTGGGCACGGAGACACCACCCCTACCGATGTAACGTATCCGATCGCGAAAGGCTGTTGATTGATTTGGACTCACTCAAACTTCTGTGGGTTGAGGATAGATCAAAATTTTGTAAGTATCGGGCGTGGGATTAATGGCTTGTTCAACAGCGGCCGATAAGTGTTGAAGGGGGTAGCGATCGCTAATCAACGCATCTACATCAATCCGCTGATTGAATACAATGTCAGCGGATAGAGACTGAAGGCGGGAAGAGGAACTGTAACTCCCCATCAGATCGATTTCCCGCCGATAGAGAAGGTTGGGATTGAGGGGAATTTCCACCTCATCGGGAAACTCGGCAAAAAACAAAATCTTACCGCCCTTTCGCGTACAATCTAAGGCTTGGAAAAAGGCTTTTTCACTGGGAACGGCTAAC
>DATNPC010000915.1:0-11666 GCA_036703375.1 Allocoleopsis sp. | reverse complement strand
GATTACTGCCTTGATTTAATTCCTGATAGGTAAATTGTCGCCCGCCAAATTTGACCGCCTTAGCTGTAGGTTGTTGACTCACCTGTGCTTCAAACAGTTGATGAATACAAGCATTCGCAGGATATCTAGATTGATTTCTACTCCAATGCTCTAGCAACTCTCGTTGCTCTTCAGTGGTTAATAATGGCAGTGCAGAGAGATGAGCATCGGGATTCGCAACAATCCCCTCTAACAAGGTTTGAAAATGATGTCGTAAGGATGCAATTGTAGATGAATCAAATAAATCGGTGTTATAAACGATGACACCGCGTAACCCGTCAGACTGCTGCCAACCCTTACCCCACAAATTCCTGAAATTATCCGCGCATTTCCACACATATAACTCCAAATCAAAGCGCGAAGTTTTTGTCTCCAACTCTACCGGACTGAGAACTAATCCGGGTAATACGAGTTGCTCCATCGGCGTATTTTGCAGCGCGAAGACAACCTGAAATAGAGGATTTTGACCGAGGCTACGAACGGGTTGTAGTTCCTCCACTAGCTTTTCAAACGGCAAATCTTGATGAGCATACGCTGCTAAAGTTATCTCCTGCACCCGGTTTAACAACTCGCGAAAGGTTGGATCGCCTGCCAGATTGGTTCGCAATACCAAGCTGTTCACCAAGAATCCGATTAACCCCTCCAGTTCGCTGCGATGACGATTGGCAATCGGAGAACCGATCGCAATATCAGTTTGTCCCGTATAACGATGCAGTAACGTCTGAAATGCTGCCAGCAAAGTCATAAACAGCGTCACACCTGCCTGCTGGCTTAATTCCTCCAGGGCATCTAGTAACTGCTGCGGTAATTCCAACAATTGGCTAGCCCCCCGATGGCTTTGCACCAATGGACGAGACGCCGCACCGGGCAAATTGAGAACAGGGACATCCTTTAACTGCTGCTTCCAGTAGCGTAACTGAGCGTTGAGTACCTCTCCCTGCAACCACTCCCGCTGCCAGTGAGCAAAATCAGCGTATTGAATCGGTAATTCCGGCAATGCAGCAGGTTTGTCTTCAACTAACGCCGCATACAGTTCGCCCAACTCTCGAATCAAAACACCGCTCGACCATTCATCAAAGATAATGTGATGCAGTGCTATCACGAATAGATGTTCAGTATCCTGCAATTGCCACAGTCGGACTCGAAATAGCGGCCCTTTGTCTAAGTGAAACGGTTGCTGAATCTCCTGCCAAATCCGATCGAGTACAGTGCCTTCGCGGGTACTAACGGGTGATGCCCGTAAATCAGTCAACCTCAGTGGCACTTGCAACTCAGGCGCGACAACCTGAACCAATTGCCCATCCACCACATCAAATGTGGTTCGGAGGATTTCGTGACGGCGAGCGATCGCTTGAATACTTTGCTCGAGTTGCGATCGCTGTAGCACCCCTGTGAGCCGGAA
Organism: Allocoleopsis sp.; assembly: GCA_036703375.1. GTDB lineage: Bacteria > Cyanobacteriota > Cyanobacteriia > Cyanobacteriales > Coleofasciculaceae > DATNPC01. The sequence goes on along the minus strand of DATNPC010000915.1, from coordinate 10,225 downwards.
TACCAGTGGAATAACGTATTGAGAGCCTCCAGGCAGCAGTTGTTCGATAAACCACAAGCGCTGTTGAGCAAACGAAGCTGGAAAAATGAAGACTTCTTCCTCAACTTGCTCCCGATCCGGTTTGTCTGAAATCATTCACCCTGCATCTGTTGAACCTCACTCAGTTGTAAGGGGAAAGGCAGCTCAAGGATTATGCTTTAAGATAGATTTTCCAAAAATTTGGTGTGTTTTTTCGTTATATTCTTGTGAATACCTTTGCATTTCGCAAGTTTCTGTACCTAGCTTGTAAGAATCATTACTGACTTAAGCGAAAAGCGATCGCATCTCACCCGCTTCATCACTCAAGATGCGATCGCTTCTATCAATAGACCTCTCTTGCATAAATCTAAATCCTGGCAAGCCCCCTAAATCCCCCAATTCTGGGGGACTTTGAATTCAGGTTCCCACCTCCAATTGGGGGCCAGGGGGGCGAAAATCGACTTTTTAGCCGTCTATTTTACGAACTTGCAGCCTTTTTCCGCTGTTTTGGATTCTCTGGCTGCGCCTCGGATTCCGAGGAAGTGGCTTGAGCCTCTAATTTATCGATTGTGCCATCGCCCTCCTCAGACTCCGTAGGAGTGGGTTGATGGTTCCCATTCCCTAACTCATCAATTGTGCGATCGCTTTTTACCCCCTCTTTCGGCAGCATCGGTGCGAGCAATTCCCACGCTTTTTGTGCCGTGGGCAGGAACTTATCGTGTGCAGCTCTGGCTTCGGCATACTTAATTAAAGTCTTGGAAAAGTTCTTATCCGTCACCTGCTGCATCTGTTCTGGTGTCAGTGGTTCTGGCGAAAACAACGCCTCGATTGCAGGACGTAAGTCTGCCGCACTTTTGTGGACTTCTTCTAAGGAGACTCGTAGACTGGCTAAGGATGCGATCGCTTTTACGGCTTGAATGACTTCTGGTTCCTCATCCTCCGATTGCTCGGTTGCTGGTGGCTCGACGAAAATCAAATCATCAGCGCTCAAGCCATCCGCAAAGCTGTCTGCGCTCAGACTAGTGTCTTCTGGATCGTCCATGCGGCGTTGAATTTCTTCTAGCGCCTTTTGTCTAGTTTTTTCATTGTCGGCTCGCCCTGGAACCTCAACAAACAGACCGAGTTCTCTTAAATCTTTAGTCGTATACTGTACTGTAGCTTTTGCCATGATTTTTGGTCGTTTTCGGTAGTTTATAGGGACGTTGGGTGATTTTACAACGCTGCATTCCGACAGTACACTTGTATCATTTTTAGTTAAGGTTTGCAGCGTGGTAGCAGAGGATTCAGAACTCCCACTAAAAGGAACCAGTGAGCAACTAGCCACTGGTCACTATTCATTGTTAAAGTTTTGTTGCGAAAATCGAGACGTTCTCTTGTGATAGCGATCGCATTTTCTAAAAACTATTATCACATCGTTTATAGAGGAGTATCATCTATTGCATTAGGTTTCAATCACCAAGTCTAGTCGAGAAATCCCTGATACTAAATACAGGGTCGTTTCATGGCAATTTCCTCAAAACCGATGGCATCTCCAAGCTGTTTTCCCCAACTCACCAGCTCTGATTCAAAAGTTCTGAGTTGGCAAGAGCTTCCGGAGGTCTTAACCAAGGATCTGCTGGAAGCTAATCAAGCCGATTTCGCTTGCTTCCTGCCAAATTCTTGTATGACAGTTGCCCAGGCACAGGAAATCATCTGTTGCTACTTTCTTGACAAAGTCCAGCAGTGTTCGCCTGAGAAAGTTTTACAGCAGTTTGAGCAAGTCTTTATTCAGCCAATACTGAGTCTCTATTCAACTCCTCGCCAAGCGTTAGAGCAAATCGCTACCTTAGGTCAGGAAGAGGCCTTTATTTCTACCTTGAAGCGCTCAATTTATATTCTGATTAATAACTGGAGCATCACTCGGCAACCTCATTACATACAAAAATTAGTACAACGGCTTTCTGAGTCGTTGAATTGTCAGGAAAGCAATCCCCTAACAATCAGACGCCTTCAGCGCTGGCGCAGCAATTTTGTGAACAGCCCAGATTATCAAGAACTGAAGGTCTTTATCTCAAAGTTGGACAATCGGGAGAAACCCCACTGGAGCAAGCGCTACAGTTCTTACTTTTTAGCTTCTCAAGCGATTGATACTAAAAAATTAGTCGAACAGAGAGAAGCGGCACGTAGCCGCTATTTCCAGCTAAAAGAACAGTTTCAGTTTGAGCTAGCGATGTACACGGCGCGAACTCCGGTAGTGACAGACCTACCTTGCACCTCACCCAATCCCACTGCTCTGGGAAATGAGGTGTTAAACTTAATCGAGAAAATCTTGCTCAGACGTACTCCTTTCAGTTATCTAAGCTGTGTTAGGCTCTTTTTTAGCCAAACAGAACAACTTTGCTTCAGAGAGTTTAAACATAGCCTAATTAATTATCTTTTGTTTGCTATAGATAACAACCATTTAGCTGAGATTGTTAAGACCCAACTCACGTCAAAGCTGGAATTCCTTTATGAGGATTATTCTGAACAGGTCTGGGACAAATCTCTAATGTTGAGAACTTGCAATCGGGTAATTGAGTATTTAACACTCCTGAATCAGGAGAACCCTTCTCCGCTATTTATTTCCTTAGCCATGCAAGGTAAGACTTTAACATTAGCCAGTCTATTGCTCAAGATTGTTTTGTTATGTCCATCCAGCACTACTCATCTAGAATGTTGTTTAGCTCAGCTGATTCGATACTATGAAATCCAATCTGAATCGGAGTGTCGCTGGCTGATTCGCTTTTTAGAAGTGCTGCAAGTGACCCTGGCTATTTATGCAGATAATGTCCGATACAATTTGGTGACAATGTCTCAAAAGACGCAATCAATTTCAGTACTTTCTGAGGACAATACCTATCGTATTTTCTCTCAAATCGGACGAGGAACACACAAGAAGGTAGAGTACGCAGCCTAAGTCGTAGTCTCAATTCAAGCCGTGAAGCAAAGTGTGCGATCGCACGAAGTCGTATTAGCAAGCCTAAAGCACCACCGAAAGTTCATCCACGATCGCAATTCGACCTTGACGCACCGCATGCAGCAGTCGATCGAGGGCATAACGATCCTCGTCTAAAAGTGACTCCTCTAATAAAGCTGCCATGAGTCCGTAGCGATCGGCAACCGTCAGATAACCCGTGTGACTAGCACTGGCAAATAACTCGGGTAGGGCAGTAGGAAGAAGTTTGATAGGTAACATCACAATACATCTCAACGCATCTATATACTTCTAGGGATGCAGGGTCGAGAATTATGCATGACTATCTCAGCAGTGCGAGCCTGACCAACTGGTCACTGTTTGAATGGCTCATCGTTAACAGACGCAGTCCGACAAGCGTATTCCACCCGACTAAAAAAGTAACCTAAATGTGCTCTACGTTTTACGGTAAAATCAAGAGTTTGCAGTCACAGATAACGCTTGCCTCAAGGAGATGCCTCTATGGCCCGGATGTATTACGACGCTGATGCCAACTTAGACCTACTCGCCGGAAAAACTATTGCTATCGTTGGTTACGGTTCTCAAGGTCACGCCCACGCCCTCAATCTGAAAGATAGTGGCATGAACGTCATTGTTGGGCTGTATCCAGGCAGTAAGTCCGCAGCAAAAGCTGAGGAAGCGGGTTTAAAAGTTCACTCGGTTGCTGATGCCGCCAGTGCCGCCGATCTCATTATGATTCTGCTGCCTGATGAAGTGCAGAAAACGGTTTATAAGAATGAAATTGAGCCACATCTGAAAGAGGGTAAAATTCTCGCTTTTGCCCATGGTTTCAACATTCACTTCGGTCAAGTTGTCCCTCCGGCTGATGTTGATGTGGTCATGGTCGCCCCTAAGGGACCGGGGCATTTAGTGCGACGCACCTACGAACAGGGAGAAGGGGTTCCTTGTTTATTTGCGGTGTATCAAGATGCCACAGGTCAAGCTCGCGATCGCGCGATGGCCTATGCTAAAGGCATTGGTGGTACCCGTGCTGGTATCCTGGAAACCACATTCCGCGAAGAAACGGAAACCGATTTGTTCGGAGAACAAGCGGTGTTGTGCGGTGGTTTGAGTGCCTTGATTAAAGCTGGTTTTGAAACCCTCGTTAACGCTGGGTATCAGCCGGAGTTAGCCTATTTTGAATGTCTGCATGAAGTCAAACTCATCGTTGACTTGGTGGTCGAAGGCGGACTGGCAAAGATGCGCGATAGCATCTCCAATACCGCTGAATATGGCGACTATACTCGTGGCCCTCGCATTGTCAACGACCAAACCCGCGCTGAAATGCGGAAAATTCTGCAAGAGATTCAATCCGGTCAATTTGCTCGCGAGTTCGTGCTGGAAAATCAGGCGGGCAAACCTGGATTTACCTCAATGCGCCGTCAAGAAGCAGAACACCCAATTGAGGAAGTGGGTAAAGATTTACGAGCCATGTTTAGCTGGTTGAAGAAAACCTCGTAAAAGCAATTCCTGAGGGAATGAGAAATGGGAAAGGGATAAACATCTCGTCAATTCCCAGTTTTCATTCCCCACTGATTCAACGCTAAATACTTTTTTTGAAAATAATTAATCGCTTCACCGAAACTTAATCTTAATTATTGGATTATTAAATTTTTATCAATTTCGACGAAAACTGATGACAAGCTCATCTGTTTCCGTTTAGATAAGCTAAGAGTTAAGAACATTAGCTCTAATTTTCGGTAATTGCCTTATCTGGTTCTACCGTATCTCCAAGGCTACAATTGAGATTAAAATCTACAGAAGCCTCACTAGCTAAGCTTTTAGCAGTTCAAAGTCTGCTAATCTATAACAATTGCGCTGAGTAAGACTTTTTGACTTGATGTGGCAGAGGAAGAACGGTAGAGCCATTTTTCTCTATACATTCATTACTTATTAATGGTTTGGGCGCAAAACGTAATAATCCTGTGAAAGTGACATTACGTGCAAATACCTTCTTCGCACAAGACTCCATGAACTGAGAACGCAAGAACAACGTAAAATCAATCCTTAAAAGGTCACAATTGCAATGAGAAATCGTTTAGCGGCTATCACCTTTGGCTTTACCCTAATGATGGGCATGACATCTGCGATCGCTGTTCCGCTATACCAAGGCTTAAAAAATCCAACGCTAACGCCAAAAGAGCAGGGATGGACATACCTGGGAACCCGTCAGCAAACCGCTCCTACAGCACAGGCTACCAGTAATGGCACGGTTCTCGATAGCGGCAATATCAAAAATTATGCAGGCTATTTTATTCAAGCACCATTTAGCCTCGATCGCAGTGGAAATGGCTACGCGCTGACCTTCAGGCTCAAGATTAACTCCGAAAGCCATGTCTCTGATAGTCGTGCGGGTTTCAGTATTATTGTGATGAGCGCGCAAGCACCCGGTGAAACGCAGCCTTACGGTGTTGAGTTGGGGTTCTGGACTGATAAGATTTGGGCGCTCAACCAACAGGCTGTTCGGACTGAAACGGTCTCGGTTAATACTACCGTTACTCAAGATTACCTACTGTATATCCAAGGAAATCGGTATTTGCTGTATACGAAGGGGTCAAGTACTCCTATTTTGCAAGGACCGTTGCGTCAATATACTTCGTATACGCCACCACCAGGATTTCCCAATCCATACCAAACGCCTAACCTCATTTTTATGGGCGATGACACAACCTCAGCAACTGGCAGCGCTACGATATCGGGGATGTATGTAGCTCCAGCTCGCCAAATCCGTTAATCCTTACTAAATAAAGTTGGACGATTCTGACTCCAAGGCTTTGCAGATTCTATCTGAGCAGCTAGAGCAATCAAAGTGGCTTCGGCAGCTGGGCGTCCTACGAGTTGAACGCCCAGGGGTAAGCCAGTAGCAGCGTCAAATCCGGTGGGAAGTGCGATCGCGGGTAATCCGCTAGCATTAAATGGCGGACAGGGTGCAATCCAAGCAATAATTTTCTCCAACGTCTCTTCAGGACTCAAAGTCGCCCACTCCCCCACCCGGATTGGCAAGTGCAAGTACGTTGGCAGGACTAAGACATCAACGGTGTCAAAGAACGCCACGATTCGCCGAGAAATGATTTGCATTTGGTGAACCGCTTGCAAGTACTCTCCAGCAGAACCCGATAACTCGGCAATCCAGCGATTCATTGGGCTAAGTGCCTCCTTGGGAATCCCGGATGCCGGGATGCTGGCTGCCCAAATCGTCGTGAAGGGTTCAACCAAACCCGTAAAATCAGGACAACCTTCTTCAACCACATGTCCCATATCTTGCAGTAACTGCACCGTCTCCATAACGCTCTGCTGACAAATTGCTGTCGCCTCACCCAAGGGAGGTACCGAGGTAGAAAAGGCAATTCGCAGTGGAGAAGGCGCTTGATGAGTAGCTTCCCAAAACGATGTTTCTGGATTAGGTAACCAATAGGGGTCGCCAGTTACATAGCCAGACATCACATCCAGCAATGCTGCCGCGTCCGCAACTGTCCGAGCGATGGAACCGTTGGTCGCAATACCACTTAAATGGTCGCCCACTGGCGCATACGACACTCGACCCCGCGCTGGTTTAATGCCCACTAATCCGCAACAAAAGGCAGGTCCTCGAACTGACCCACCCCCATCGGAACCTTGTGAAATGGAAGCCAAACCCGCTGCCACAGCTGCCGCAGCCCCCCCGCTCGATCCTCCTGCTGTATAGTCTAGATTCCAAGGATTGCGAGTAGGGGGAAATCCAGGTTGCTCGATGTAGGGCAAAGAACCCAATTCTGATGTCGCCGTTTTGCCAAGAATCGTGAACCCAGCGTGCTTAATTCGCATCACCACACCGTCAGTGTAGGGAGCAATTTTATCCATCAACACGGGTGTTCCGTAGGTGCAGCGAATGCCTTCAACCGCGTTGAGGTCTTTGATGGCAATAGGTACGCCAAAAAATGGAGGAAGTTCTGAGAGGTCGGTCGTTTGCGCCAGTTGTTCTGTTTTAGTTTTCGCTTCAGCCAGTGCTTGCTCGGCTACCACGGTGAAATAACTTCCGAGTTGGGAATCTAGCCGCTGAATGCGCTCCAGGTAAAGCTCTACCAATTCTAACGGTGACACTTGGCGTTGGCGGATTAGCTGCGCCTGTTCGAGGGCTGATGTGAACGCTAGATCGACTGGATTCATAAGCCTGTTGCCTCTTCTCCCTTGACCGCTGTACGCTTTTGATGTTTCACCATAGCAGGTGATTGAGAAAGTAACGCAACAACTTTGGCTCATTGGGTTCCTGATAGTCTTGCGGTAGAAGGGCTATCAGCGCGTCTTGCAGCGCATCCAACGCAGTTTTCACATCCTGTGGCTTTGGTCGCTTGGACTGGGGAAAGTGCAAGGGTTCGCCAAACCGGATGGTTAATTCTTTGCGGAAATAGAGGTCTTGCGTTCCCACGATCGCTACTGGCACAATGGGTACACCAGCGCGTAGAGCATACAGTATCACCCCGCGAGCCAGTGGCAGTTGCAACTGCCCTTCAACCTTTCCCAGTCGGCCCTCTGGAAAAATCAGAAGGCCATCCCCACGGGCAAAAATAGCCTGGATGGCACGCTCGATCGCTCGTAATGTCTGGAAGTCTGCACCTGTCGGCACATCCCGTTCAATCGCTGCCGCTAAGGTAGCTAAATCGCGGCGTCCTGCTTTAGCCGCTTCAACAACGGCAATCTCTTCTCTCCAACGGCGTTCCAGGGGGATAACACCTCCTGCAAACTTCAGGATTTGGCGCTTCCACCAATGGTTATAGAGCGTGCGAGCATCACCTGGGATGTAGTAGTAGGGATGCGCTGGCACCTCAGATAGGAGCAGGAGTGGGTCGATGTGGCTCAGATGGTTGGGGGCTAATATAGCAGCTCGATCGGGGATTCGTTCCGGGTACTCAACCCTGACTCGAAACAGGGTGTGAATGAGCGATCGCATGACCTTGCGACGCAGCCATCCACTGGCTCGGCGATCCGAACGAGATTGAGCGATCGCTTCGACGTTGCTAAGGGCTTCGTGAATCGACTGGCGAACGACGCGATCGCTCGCCGCAGCTACTCCTTGCCTCACCCTCTCAATCGCTGCGGGTGTAAGGGTTGGCATGGCGTTTTTTTGGATCGGCTCGTCCCGTAACGAAGTACTCATGGTCACTTCTACCGGAGTAGAACTCGCAGGGATCGATCGGTATTGGGCACACTGCCCAGTTGCTTCAGCGAACGAACATTGTCCTGCGATCTTTAAGATTACCTTTAATGTCAGCAGAAGGCTCCTGCTATAACCAGCATGGATACATCGAGGTTATCCATACCGTTTGTTTTACGAGGGAGCATGCTACCTGTGTCAACTTATGTTTAATTTCTAAATTTCTATTTAGCGATAATCCTGTTCTATCGCATCCTTATGACCTGTGGATAAGAGCCTATTCTTCTTTAAATCAGGGGTCTCAGATTCTCCCTCAAGCTTTGTCCCGCAACCTTGAGCGTTCAAATTATTAGTGCCTAGAATTTTTAATAACTATACAGGATAAAGCATCTGCCCAAGTCAATTTTTGCCTTTGTCACCCTAATAAGCATTCATTAGCTCGTAACCGAATATTAAAGGTTAATGAACTTTTTGTCCTGATTACAAAGCTATAAACATGAAAGCATAAGTGTTGCTAATCACTTGGAGGAGCAAATGCCTAAAAAGGTAGCACTGCTGATCGGCGTTAGTGAGTGTGGCGATCTCATGCCTTCGCGTTTGGAGGCAACTGATAATGTGGCAGCAATGCAACGAGTTTTGCAAGATCCAAACCTAGGGAGCTTCGATCGCGTGGAGTCGCTGCTCAATCCCGACTTGGAAACAATGCAAAAAGCGATTCAGGAGGCATTTGCAGAATGTGGTGCCAATGACTTAGCACTACTATTTTTCTCCGGTTATAGCTTCATTGATGAGGAGAGTCATCTCTACTTGGCGACTAGACTCACGACGAAAGATGACTTCAAGGTAACAGCAGTACCAGCGAGTTTTGTGCAGCAGCAGTTGAGTAGTCGTGAGGCTGAGCGACAACTTGTGATTCTGGAGTGTTGCTACATAGGTGGGCTGGCTCAAGGTTCACCAAAAACAGGGGTGAGCGTTCATATCGATAAGGAATTAGGTGCTAGAGGGCGAACTATTCTCTCGTCTTTCACTACGACACCGACATCGTTGAAACCTCAAGGAGCAGACCTTTCACCCTATACTCAGTACTTAGTTGAGGGGATTGAGACAGGCGCAGCAGATCGTGATGGCGCTGGCGTCATCTACGTTCGTGAATGGCATAGTTATGCCAAGGAAAAAGCGCAAGCTATTGCGCCTGAGATAGAGCCAGAGATTATTCAGGATGAGAAAGATTTCGATATCGTACTGACTGTTCTTTTGGATCAACAGCCCAGCAACGATCTAGAGGCAGAGTATCGCAAAATCGAAGCAAAGTATGGCAAAATTGTTGAGACTTATGGGCGTATTGGGGAAATGCCTCATATCGTCAACTACACCTTGGAGAAAAAACAGAGAACGTTTGGTCTAACGATTGATAAAGACGCACCAGATGAACTGATTTCCGATCGCGGTATCGACTACACTAAACTGCGAGATTTGCTGAAAGCTGGGGAATGGCAAGCCGCCGATCGCGAAACATCCCTGCTTCTGTTCAAGGCAGCGAATCGAGAGCATGCTGACTATCTCGATACCATAGCGATTGAAAATTTTCCCTGTGCTGATTTACACACCATGGATAATCTTTGGGTCAAGTATAGCAACGGGCAATTTGGCTTTAGTTTGCAAAAAGAAATTTGGGTGGGTCTTGGGGGCGAACCGGGTGAGTACAATAATGCTGTGTACGAACAGTTTGGTCGTCGTGTGGGATGGCGCAGCCGTAATGGGGTAATGCTACTGCGAGGATGGATGAAATATGAAGACCTCCATTTTTCCTTAACTTGGGCTCCAGTGGGTCATCTCCCGACAATGGTGGGTGGTAATATAAACGGCTTTGAGGATTTCAGGTTCTGGGGAGTAAAGAGTAATTTCTTCGCTCGAATGGATGCTTGTTGGTTGTAGTTTTAGAGTAGGGGTTAAGGGAAATTTCACTGACTTAAGGCGAATGGCACTGAATTAAGAGCCTGGAAATAAATTTCCGGCTCAAAGCTATGTCAAGCTAAAGCTTACTGGACAAGGCTTTCAACCCGTTTTAACGCAATACCCGTGAA
>DATNPC010000914.1:0-7704 GCA_036703375.1 Allocoleopsis sp. | reverse complement strand
TGGTTGGCTCAATGAAATAACAGGAGTTAATAATGCTACCAGCGACAAGGCAAATACGCGTAAAATCAAACAACTATACATACAAATCTCCTGTTTAAGGGTCTACTGATACCAGCGGAGATGTTGCAGCGCCACCTGTTAGAAGCCCAATCAAGCTGTAAGGGAGACATTTGCGATTCATTATTTCACCTTCCAAAAACTGCCCCCATTTAGCTCTGATGTGCTGGGTAAATAATTTTGCACTAGTGCAGCGCGGCAGAAATAACTCACCAGTTAAAAAAGGTTGAAAATCTTACTGCAACAGCTTTCTTCCCTTGGGGCCATCTGCCTCTTTACTTCTGCCTTGAAAGTGCCACTTTCATGATTGGTTGTGAGCGAAGCGATCGCTCATGAGGACTGCCTTCTTGCACTAGTACTTAACAATCTGTCTTGGCTGTCGGGGTCAGGCAAGATGCCCGACCCACGGAGTTCTAGAGGCTATTTCAATGTCAACAGCCTAAACCGAAGAGCTAATGGGTTCTTCAAGAGCCTGTTCCCGCTGTTCGGAGAACAACCACGAGTAAAGGAATCCGGCAAGCAATGCGCCTAAAATCGGAGCTACCCAAAACAACCAAACCTGACTGAACAGTTCCGGTCCAGCAAACAGAGCAGGTCCCGTGCTACGAGCGGGATTAACTGAGGTATTGGTCACAGGAATGCTGATCAGGTGAATCAAGGTTAGACCGAAGCCAATCGCAATAGGAGCTAAACCTTGAGGAGCGCGGCGATCGGTTGCACCTAAAATAATCATCAAAAAGAAGAAGGTCATCACGACTTCGGTAATGATGCAGGTAACCAGTGGATAGCCACCAGGAGAGTGCTCGCCGAAGCCATTCGTCGCTAATGGATTGGAACCCGTCAGAGAAAATCCTGTTTTACCACTGGCAATCAAATACACCAAACCTGCGGCTGCGATCGCACCTAGGACTTGAGCAACAATATAAGGCAACAGTTCGGAACCTGGAAACCGCTTGCCTGCCCACAGCCCGAAGGAAACAGCCGGGTTGAGATGACAGCCGGAAATATGACCGATCGCATATGCCATGGTCAACACGGTTAGACCAAAGGCTAGGGATACACCGACTAGTCCAATTCCCAAGGGAAAGACAGTATTTTCACTAATTTTGGCGCTATCTGCCGTGTAAGCTGCTGCTAATACTGCACTACCACATCCACCCAGCACGAGCCAGAACGTCCCGATAAACTCTGCAACGGAGCGTTTTATTATTGACATTTTGATAAACTCCTCTCTTTTAGTAGATGTCTGAACTGACTACTAACCGATCGGGAAAAGTCACACTAGTGATTGTCACACGAATTCTCTATCCTGGATCATCCCTTAATCAGATGCAATATTTATTATTTTTTGTTTTATAGGGTAGAGCTTTTACTCAGCCGTTGGCATAAGGAGTGCCAACATTAATCGATGCGGCGTCCCATCTCAACAAGTCACTACTCAGGTAGGAATTTAAACAACAAGATGTCCTCGTTATCGAGTCAGCTAGTTATCATAAGTGGTATCAGGGGGATTTTTTTGAGCAAGTCGCTCTGCTAGAGCAATCAGACTTAAAAACTACATCGATTGCTGTTGAAGTAAGCTGTTGCGAACTTCAGGATTTTAGAGAAAATCCGTTAGTCTCTCCAAAACTATAAAGGGAATGATAAATGAGCCTTGAAAGCAATCCAAAAGGCGTCATTTTAATTGTTGATGACCACCCCGATAATTTGGAGTTGCTGTATTTTTATTTAAGTGATTCCGATTATAAAGTCGAATTTGCCAGTGACGGCAAAAGCGCCATCGAAAAAGTCGAAGCGGTTGCACCCGATCTCATCCTTTTGGATGTAATGATGCCCGGAATCGATGGGTTTGAAACCTGTCGTCGTTTGAAAGCCCATGCGTCAAGCAAAGATATTCCGGTTATTTTTATGACGGCGCTTTCCGAAACAGTTGATAAAGTTAAAGGGTTTAACGTGGGGGCGGTGGATTACATCACCAAACCCATTCAGGCAGACGACTTGAAAGCTCGTGTGAGAACCCACTTAACCATCCGGAACTTAAATCGCAGCTTAGTCGAGCAAAATCAAAGACTGCAAGCAGAAATTAAGCAGCGTCAGCAAAAAGAGGCCCAATTGCGCTTGGCCAACCAAGCGATCGCAGCCAGTAGCAATGGTATTGTAATTGCGGATGCCAGAGAACTTGACATGCCTATCACCTATGTCAACCCAGCGTTTGAGCGCTTGACGGGTTACTCGGCACAGGACGTGATAGGGCGAAACTGTCGTTTTCTCCAGGGTAATGATACTGCTCAGCCCGGTGTCCAAGCACTACGCGAGGCACTTCGTAGGGGAAAGGGGTGCAAGGTGGTTTTATCGAACTACCGCAAAGATGGCACGCAGTTCTGGAATGAGTTAACGATTTCACCGATTTATGATGCTGACGGACAGCTAACGCACTTTGTTGGCATTCAAACTGATATTACCGATCGCAAGCAGGCGCAAGAAGCACTCCACTCGCAAAAAGAACAAACCGAGAACCTGCTGCTGAATATCTTGCCCAAGCCCATTGCAGAGCGATTGAAACAGGAACCCAGCACAATTGCCGATAGCTTTGAAGAAGTCAGCGTTTTATTTGCCGACTTAGTTGGCTTTACTGAGTTCTCAACCCGGAGAACGGCAAAAGAACTGGTGGAATTCCTCAACCTGATTTTCTCCGAATTTGACCAACTGGCGGAAAAACACGGTCTAGAGAAAATCAAAACTGTTGGCGATGCTTACATGGTCGTCGCAGGACTGCCCACTCCCCGATCCGATCATGCCGAAGCAATCGCCCAAATGGCGCTCGACATGCAAGACGTTATTCTCCAAGTCAATGTTAAGACGGGCGAATCATTTAGTATGCGGATTGGCCTCAACTCTGGTTCCGTCGTCGCAGGCGTAATCGGTCTGAAAAAGTTCAGCTACGATTTGTGGGGTGATACAGTCAATACTGCTAGCCGGATGGAATCGCTAGGACTACCTGGTACCATCCAAGTGACCGCACAAACTTACGAACGGTTACGCGATCGCTATCTGTTTGAGGAACGAGGCGTCATTGCTGTTAAAGGTAAGGGGAAAATGACCACCTATTTACTCAAGGCTCGAAAATCTTAAGTTAAATCCCAAACAATTTATTAAGTTCTACACTGTAGATACAGGGGAGTTAGACACTTAAGAAAGAAACAACTTTTTTGAGTTCGTTCCTGCATTTGAGAGACCCAAAAATTAACTTTTTTTGAGAAAGGTCTCAAACTCCCCTTATCAATAGGAGGACTCTCCCATGAAAATGGAACGCCCCAATGCTATCCCTCCCTCCCCGGAAGACCTTAAGAATTTGGATAAGCTTAGAGCTATCATTGAACGTGCGATCGCTGATGGTAAGCTCACCCGGCAAGAAATGGAATCCATTCAGTTTGAAATGCGGGCGGATGGGAAGGTTACGGTCCATGAACTTGAGTTATGTCGAAAACTCATCTGGCAAAAAATTCGGACTGGAGAACTAGAACACGATTACACTTGGTGAGCTGATGAGTTTGATTGATAGCTAAGCAGCAAGTAACATACTTAAAGGGTAAGGGTAAGTCTAGCTTACCTTTACCTTTTTCGTGTCGGATTATATAGTACTGCTCAAGTGTTCCCCGAGCCAAAATTTATTTTATCAAAATTAAAACTCCTGTAAATCGACAAAAGATTCTTAAGGCGTGTCATCAATTAGCTACACATCCCGTACCAGTAGTGAATTCTGGCTATCAGGCTCGTTCGAGCTTTATAGCCGTAAAAGCCTTGCTCTGACAGCATTCTACATTTAATTGATGACACGCCCTAAGAGAGATGTTCTGATTTTCGGCACTCTGTTAACCTTTTGGTAAAGTAAAAATGACCAGCTCACTTCAAGCGACATAGGAGTCTTTGGCAGTTTAATACTATGAAGAAAAACATTGATAAAGATGAGTTCATTCGTCCCTTAATTGTTACACCTGGCACCAAAATATCTCTAAAGAAAGACTACGATCCAGCGTATAAGCCCGATTATTTGACTAAAGAAGATGCCATTATTAGATTGCAGGAGAATAGCAAGCTCTTAGCAGAGTATCAGGATGTACTCTATGCTCAAAACTCCTATGCCTTGTTAATTATCTTACAGGCACTCGATGCGGCGGGTAAAGACGGCACCATTAAGCACGTCATGTCGGGTATTAATCCGCAAGGATGTCAGGTATTCAGCTTCAAAGCGCCCTCAGATGAAGAACTCGATCATGACTATTTGTGGCGCTCCTTTAAAGCACTACCGGAACGAGGTCGGATTGGCATTTTCAATCGTTCTTACTATGAAGAGGTTCTGGTTGTACGCGTTCATCCAGAACTCCTAGATACACAACAACTTCCTCCAGCAGCACGAGATAAAAACATTTGGAAACGGCGTTTTGAAGAGATTAACAACTTTGAAAAATATCTGGTTGATAACGGCATCATCGTCCTCAAGTTTTTCCTAAATGTCTCCAAAGATGAGCAGAAAAAGCGCTTTCTAGAGCGGATTGATAAACCCGGAAAAAACTGGAAGTTTTCTGCCAGCGATGTGAGGGAACGAGGCTTCTGGAATGATTACATGAACGCGTATGAAGATATGTTCAACCACACCAGTACCAAATGGGCTCCCTGGTACATTATTCCAGCCGATCGCAAATGGTTTACTCGCCTTGCGGTGGGTACTATTATCTACTTCACCTTGAAAGAACTCGATCTCAAATACCCAATCCTCAAAGAGGAACACATGCAGCAACTTCTCAAGGCAAAAGAATTACTCGAAAACGAGGAATAAAACACTTATTGTGCCAACCTTCTTTTCTTGCCTTCTGTCTTCTGCCTTCTGCCTTCTGCCTCCTTGCACTAGCGCTTGAGGGATTGAGCGATCGCGTTTTCTAATTCATCCTTATTCAGGTTGGTCAAGATAAATACTTCTTGGTACGTTTTTCCTGACCTAGCAATAATCTTGTATCCCCCACGAATGGGTACCGATACCTTGAGTTGTAGTTGAGGGGAATGACCTTTTGCGCGTCCAATGACGGCAGGCGTAATCGTTTGAATTCCCGTGCAGCGAGTTAATCGTTCGAGGACTGGAATCAAACCAGGGAGATGGGTTGAGTGATTCCAAACTAGCCTGCCATCATTGGAGTTTCTCATAAGGTTATGCTGCTTC
The DNA here is from genome assembly GCA_036703375.1 of Allocoleopsis sp. Lineage (GTDB taxonomy): Bacteria > Cyanobacteriota > Cyanobacteriia > Cyanobacteriales > Coleofasciculaceae > DATNPC01. The sequence continues at coordinate 2,432 of DATNPC010000914.1, read as the reverse complement.
TAAGGGAGCCATAGTTAATCCGGCACGACTCAGTTGTTGATGGTAGAGTTCCGCCTGTTCTTCAGGTCCAACCCAGACAATTGCTTGACCTTCAAAATGAACTTGATTGGTCAGTTCCCAGGCGCGATCGCTCGTCATTCCAGGAATATACTTAACCAAACAGTCGTGAACGTGCTGAAACGTATTGAAGTCATCGTTCAGCACAATCACCTTGTAATTGGGATAGGGTTTGCGGGTAACTTGACTTGAGCGTTCAGGAGCTATGACTGGCGAGGTAGACATCGCCTGAAAAGCGGCTAAATTTACCATAGTCATAGGGCAATTCGGGATTCCTTCACATAAAATTAAGCAACCTGCATTCCTTATCTAGTTTACACACCTGTTGGCCTTTTCTCACCCCCACTGCATTACTTCCAATCGTTCCAATTTTCGTTGAAGATTGAAGTATCGGGGAAAGCAGTTGGATTGCCATTTTTTTCCAGGCGCTGCCGTAACTGCTGTAATTGCGGCTCTGCTTGAGGGAGTTTATCGACCAGTTCGTAAGGTGCGATTCCCTTTTCTAAAGCAAAAGCGGCTGTCGTTCCTGCGGCGGCACCTGATGACCATTCAAAGGAATGCACTCGATAAGCCGCCTCCGCAATGTGACTGGTGGCAATGCTTTTGCCAACGACGAGCATATTGTCAATTTTTTGGGGAATCATCGATCGCAAAGGAATTTGGAAGGGATAAGCTTGACCTGCGCCTTGTCGTTCTCCCTCACGCTCAGTATTACCGGGAGTTTCAGGCGGACTCTTGGTCATGCAGGGGTGGAAGTCGATCGCATAATGCCCGATGCCCACAGAATCAGGATAAATCGTAGAGCGAGTGCGCCTCATCACATCTTCAGGAGCTTTCTGCCCACTAGCAACCGCAAAGGCTTCTAGTCCAGCTAAGGCTGTCCGTAAATCTCGATACATCTGCGGCGACAACACTTGGCGGTAGTAATCATCTTTATAATCGCGGCGAGAGATATCGATTTCCCAAACACTAAAGCCTTGAGGATAGCCATAGGCAGGGCGTCCGATAATTCGCCGTCCTTCGCGCATATAGGGATATTTGGACAGCCCATGTACTGTCCCCATTGGAGAATCTAGTCCAGATAGTAAGCGGTTGTTCAGTTGTTGCTTTTTAACAGTATTGCCGAGTTGAGAATCCGTGGTGCCCTCCACCAACCAGTAGAAATAGCCCAAGGCATTTTCCTCGCCCTTGCGTAACGTCTCCGTTCGCAAGCCACCCATCCAGCCTCCGGGTTGCAACTGTCCTGACGCTTGCAATTGGTCGCGGGTGTAGACTAAGTTATCTTCTGCACTTCCCGGACGGTAGTCGTTGCCCCAAGTCCAGTTTTGCATTGAGATGTCTCCAGGCGTGGGCGCTGTGTAAGTGATGCCGCCAAACTTTTTCTGCTCACCCTTCTCCGGACTCCAAATGCGTCGATAGGTAAACACCAACCCAAAATCAGCGAGTCGCGGCAATTCATAACTGTAGTAAGGTTCGTATTGCGGATAAAACGCAGGCATCTGATGGATTTGGGGTTCCTTCGTTGCTTCCATCGCAAAGGTGTAAGTAAAGCCCTGCGTACAATAAGCATCACCCGTGGCGCTCGAAGACGACGGTTCGACGTAGGAACGAGGGTCAATGCCGACTCGGTAAGGAACGTCAGCTAGTGCAATCAGTTCGCCCGTTTCAGTAGCATCAACAACGTACCAATTGGGCGCAGTTCCCAGTTTTGGTCGTTGAGGAACGAAGCGCACAATGGTTTTGTCAAAGCGAGACGAATTGTCATATTTGTACCAATCTTCGATGGTTTGAGAGAGGGGGTAGGTGTTGAGGGGAGGCGCACCTTTAGCGGGTTTGTGTTGAATGGCGATCGCGTTTTCTATAATCTTCCCATCGGAGCTAGTATTCACCTCTTTGACGATAGTAGAGGGATACCACTTGAGCTTGCCTTTGCCTCGTTTGGCGGCATCTTTCAACATGCGCTCTAGGATTTTGTCAGCATCGCGGGGCAGAAAACAGGATTCGCTGACCCAGCAGTCTCCAGGATTGAGTTTGCCGTAATAGTCTTGAATGCGCTTGCGTAGTTCTAGATAACCGCGAGAATAGAAAAGACGCGATCGCTGAGTGGGTCGTTCATCGAGTGCTGACGTTCCTTGAGAAGAAATTTGTCCGCCGACCCAATCCGTAATTTCCGTCAGGCAGACTGTCCGTCCCGCTAATAAACCTTCGTAGGCAGTAGCCGCACCTGCTAGTCCTCCGCCAACGACTAATAAATCGCAGGTTTCCTCTTTATCTGGAGTTCTTGGCGGTGCAGGAAATGCAGATGGGGCGAGAGATGCTAGGGAAATTGAGGTGAGAGTAAGACTAATGAGCGATCGCTTCATTATTTTGCAGAA
>DATNPC010000913.1:0-4555 GCA_036703375.1 Allocoleopsis sp. | reverse complement strand
AACCGACCATATACGAATGCTCCAATCATATAGTTGTGGGGAACGCTTGCCATATCGCCAGCAGCATATAATCCGGGTACTGTAGTTTCGGCTTTTTCATTTACCCAAACTCCGGAAGCACTATGACCGCTACACAACCCTATTTCAGAAATATTCATTTCAACGCCGTGGGTGCGATAGTTTTCGCCTCTGCCTTCGTGGAAACGTCCTCGACTCGGTCGTTCATTCGCCCATAAGATGGATTCAATTTCAGCAATTGTATCCTCATCCAAATGAGTCATCTTAAGCTGGACTGGGCCTTTTCCAGAATTGAGTTCTTTCCAGATTTCCAACATCATTTGACCGCTCCAATAGTCGCAACTAATGAAGCGATGCCCTTCGGCATTAGCCGTGTATGCACCCAATGGGCCTGCAACATAAGCACAAGCAGGGCCATTATAGTCTTTGATTAATGGATTGATTTGAAAACACTCGATATTCGTTAATTCTGCACCCGCGTGGTACGCCATTGAGTACCCATCACCGGCATTAGTGGGATTTTCATACGTGCCATAAAGATAACCAGATGCGGGTAATCCTAAACGTCCACAAGCGCCTGTACAAAGGATAACGGCTTTCGCCTGAATAATTACAAAGTCCCCATTGCGAACATCGAAACCAATAGCACCAACAACTCGACCTTCGCTTACTGCAATTCGAGTTGCCATCACTCGGTTAATCACCTTGGCTTTATGGCGTTTAACTTGGCGAGTTAAGATGCTTTTTAAGTCTTTCCCTTCTGGCATGGGTAGAACGTATCGTCCTACACGATGCACTTGCTTGACATCGTAATTTCCTTGCGGGTCTTTCTGAAATTGAACTCCCCAGCTATCTAATTCTTGAATAACTTCATATCCTAGAGAGGCAGTTTCATAAACTGCTTTTTGATTGAGAATGCCATCATTGGCAATTGTAACTTCTCGCACATACTGCTCGGGTGTGGAAATACCAGGAATAACGGCAGTATTCACCCCATCCATTCCCATAGCGATCGCACCACTCCGGCGAATGTTGGCTTTTTCTAGCACCAGCACATCCGCCTCTGGATTAGCCTGCTTGGCCTTGATGGCTGCCATTGTACCAGCAGTGCCACCACCAATAATCAGAACATCAGTTTTTATCCGTTGGGTCTTGATATCCATAGATTTATTACGCAGATTTGACAAATGCGATCGCAAAAGCTCCCGATCTAGAAGCGAAGCAAAGTCCTAAATTCCTCTCTCGTGTTTTGCTAATATACATCAATTCGAGTGATTTACCGGAGTTAGCATGAAGCGGATAGAAGCATTCCTAAGTTAGCCTCAACGCGAACGTGTAACTTTTGCTATTGAATTCAACCAGCGCTTTCTTGCCTTTGTCAGGCGATTGTGTAATACTACAGCGTTACAAAAACTAAATACATTAATTCGATTAGTTTACCGTAGTTTAACTCAAGGAGCATACCCAGCGTTGATGGCTAGTACGCAATTCTGGGTTTTCCATAGTTTGAATCTAGGAGTAGGTCGTGTTAATCCCGTCGAGAGAAGTCCCATTCGTCAACCTATTGCGGCGTGTCTGGGATAAGTTAAAACAGCGATCGCTGAAAACCTTTGCTTTACTATTTGCGGTTGGTCTGAGTTTGAGTTTGGCAGTCTCTGCTTGCAGTTCTAGCAGCCCCAGTAATTCAACGGCTACTGCACCCACCAACAGTTCAAGCACTCAACAGAGCAGTGTCGTTCGGATTGGCTATCAGAAATACGGAACGGTGAACATCCTGAAGGCACGGAAGAATTTGGATGAGCGATTGAAGGCTCAAGGAGTCTCCGTGCAGTGGCTTCTATTTCCTGCTGGGCCTCAATTATTGGAAGCGATGAATGCAGGTAGCATTGACTTTGGTCATTCTGGGGAATCACCACCCATCTTTGCTCAAGCAGCGGGTACTCCCTTAATCTATGCTGCCAACGAGCCTCCTAATCCGAAAGGGGAAGCGATTTTAGTCCCAAAAGATTCTCAAATAAAAGATGTGGCTGGACTCAAAGGCAAAACCGTTGCCTTTAACAAAGGTTCTAACGTACATTACCTGCTAGTCGAGGCATTGAAACAAGCTGGGTTGCAATACAGCGATATTAAACCCGCTTATCTGCCGCCAGCCGATGCACGAGCGGCTTTTGAGCAAGGCAAGGTTGATGCTTGGGTGATTTGGGACCCGTTTTACACAGCCGCCAAACGGGCAACGGGAGCGCGTGTTTTGAAAGATGGAGAGGGTTTAGTCGCCAATCGGGAATTCTACCTCGCCAGCAAGACGTTTGCACAACAACAACCCGATCGCCTCAAAGCAATTTTAGAGGAAATCCAAAAAGTGGATGACTGGGCTGCGCCTCGACCAGCTGAAGTGGCAAAACTGCTGTCACCTGAGCTTGGGATTGATGTTCCGACGTTAGAAGAAGCCTCTAAACGACGCCCTTATGGGGTGCAACCGATTACCAACGAAGTCATCACTTACCAACAAAAAGTTGCCGATACGTTCTATTCGCTGAACGTACTACCCAAACAGCTCAAGGTGAGTGAGGTTGCTCAAGCCACAAAATAGGTGAGAGCGCGAAATCTCATGTAGAAGTCTGCTTAATCCCTTTAACTACGGTAAACTGATCGAATTAAAGTATATTTGTGTAAGCAACGATGCAAATTCTTTGGTTCTTCCCAACCCATGGCGATGGGCGCTATCTAGGCACTGCCTATGGCGGACGAGCTGTGACGCACGATTACTTGCAGCAACTTGCCCAAGCTGTTGACAATCTCGGCTTTACAGGTGCGTTGATTCCTACGGGGCGATCGTGCGAGGATGCCTGGATAGCAGCTTCCTCGTTGATATCGGTAACGAAGAGAATGAAATTCCTGGTAGCGATTCGTCCGGGAATTACCTCGCCAGGGGCTGCCGCACGGATGGCATCGACATTCGATCGCATGTCGAACGGGCGATTGTTAGTCAATGTAGTAACAGGTGGCGATCCGGTAGAACTGGCAGGGGATGGATTACATCTCGATCATGATGCCCGTTATGACTTAACCGATGAATTTTTAACGGTTTGGCGAGGCATCGTCAGTGGAGAAACGGTTGATTTGGAAGGGCGCTATCTGAATATTAAAGGTGGCAAACTCCTATTCCCCCCCGTACAAACACCTTATCCTGCCCTGTGGTTCGGGGGTTCATCGGCTGCTGCCAAGCGAGTTGCGGCAAAACACATTGATGTTTACCTGACTTGGGGAGAACCACCGCAGCAAGTCGCGCAAAAGATTGAACAAGTACGTCAACTGGCAGCCGAACAAGGCAGAACTATTCAGTTTGGCATTCGCTTACACGTCATTGTGCGGGAAACCGAGAGTGAAGCTTGGGATGCGGCGAATGACTTAATCAAGTATGTCGATGAAGAAGCGATCGCAATTGCCCAAAAAGCATTTGCTCGTGCTGACTCCGAAGGACAACGGCGCATGAGTCAACTTCATAACGGCAGTCGCGAAGCCTTAGAAATTAGCCCCAACTTATGGGCAGGAGTTGGTTTAGTCCGAGGTGGTGCAGGTACAGCCCTGGTGGGAGATGCCGATACTGTCGTGAAGCGGATGCTGGAGTATCAGGAATTAGGAATTGAGAAATTTATTTTCTCAGGTTATCCCCACCTAGAAGAAGCGTATCGAGCCGCAGAATTATTATTCCCGCGCTTGCCGTTGGAGAACCAACCCACGCCATTAACCACTCACGTTATGAGTCCTTTTGGCGAAATCGTCGCCAACGAAAATTTCCCAAAACAACGACAAATTACTCCGGCAAGTGCGTCGTAAAAGTCAAAAGTTAAAAGTTAAAAATCAAAAGAAGTTGCTTTGAACTTTGGGCTTTGACACAGGTTTATATCAATTAGTTTTTCCAATGACACATCTGGAACCCCCCCAGCCCCCCTTGGTAAGGGGGGAGCAATTAAAGAATAGGTGTCAAATTAAAACCCGATTGCTATTGCGCCCCAGAAGATTAAAGTCATGAACAAGAAATGGTTCAAAAATAAGCGCGTTCAGCAGTTGATTCCTTGGTTGGTGCCGATTGGACTGATTATCATCTGGCAGTTTCTGGTACAGGTGGGGTGGCTTTCCACGAGAGTCTTGCCAGCACCGACAGGCATTTTAAGCGCTGGGATTCGATTGGCGATGACTGGGGAATTATTCCGAAATATTGGCATTAGTGCGGGACGTGCGATCGCGGGTTTCATAATCGGCGGTAGCATTGGGTTAGCCCTGGGCTTGCTCAATGGCATTTTCCCCGTAGCTGAAAAGCTGTTGGATACCTCCGTGCAGATGATTCGGAACATTCCCCATCTGGCATTAATTCCCCTAGTAATTTTGTGGTTTGGAATTGGGGATGAAGCCCGATTATTTCTAGTTGCATTAGGAGTCTTTTTCCCGATTTACATCAATACCTTTTATGGCATTCGAGCCGTTGAACCCGGATTGATTGAGATGGGCAAAGTCTACGGATTAAATCAACAGGGGC
>DATNPC010000912.1:0-5088 GCA_036703375.1 Allocoleopsis sp. | reverse complement strand
CACGTCATTCGGGAGGCGAAGCGGCGGGGCAAACGGGTAGCCGCAGGTGGCCCTTATCTGACCTCAGTACCTGAGGCAGCGCAGGCGGAAGGGGTAGACTTTCTGGTTTTGGATGAGGGCGAGATTACTCTACCGCTATTGGTTGAAGCTCTAGAACGGGGAGAAACCTCCGGAGTATTCCGCGCTAATGGTGAAAAGCCAGATGTCACGACGACACCCATTCCTCGCTATGACTTACTGGAGTTAAAAGCCTACAGCGACATGTCTGTACAGTTTTCGCGAGGTTGTCCGTTCCAGTGCGAATTCTGCGACATCATTGTCCTATACGGGCGCAAACCGCGGACTAAAACCCCTGCACAGTTATTGGCAGAATTGCAGTACCTTTACGATTTGGGTTGGCGGCGATCGATTTTTGTCGTTGATGATAACTTCATCGGCAACAAGCGCAACGTCAAGCTGCTGTTGCGCGAATTGGAACCCTGGATGGCCGAGCGCGGATACCCATTTCGCTTCTCGACTGAAGCTTCAGTGGACTTGGCACAAGATCAGGAACTAATCGATCTGATGATCGCGGCTAACTTTAGTGCCGTCTTTTTAGGGATTGAAACACCAGACACGGATAGCTTAAGCCTGACTCAAAAATTTCAAAATACCAGGAACTCGCTGATCGAAGCCGTCGAGACAATTAATCGGTCAGGGCTGCGAGTCATGGCTGGCTTTATTATTGGCTTCGATGGGGAAAAATCAGGGGCAGGCTCGCGCATTGTGGACTTCGTAGAAGCAACGGCAATTCCTCAAGCCATTTGTAGCATGCTGCAAGCGTTGCCGAATACCGCGCTATGGCATCGACTCAAGAAAGAAGGGCGTTTGTTAGAGGCTGTTGAAGAAGCCAATATTCACCAAACCACACTGACTAACTTCATTCCTACCCGTCCCCTCGAAGAGCTGGCCCGCGAGTATATTAACTGCTTCTGGCAACTCTACGAACCCGATCGCTATCTCGGACGAGTCTACCGCCATTTCCTGAATATGAAGCCGACTCCCCACAAGAAAACGTTTCGGATGCCAGAACTAAGGGATATTCGGGGACTCATACTGCTTTGTTGGCGGCAAGGGTTTAAGCGGAGTACGCGCTTTCAATTTTGGCGTCAGTTGTTCTCGATTGCCCGACATAATCCAGGCGTGTTTGAGTCTTATCTGATTAATTGCGCCCACCTCGAACACTTCTTGGATTATCGCCAAATCGTGCGCGACCAAATCGAAACCCAATTAGCTGAGTATACTTCGGGCAGTCAGCTTTCAGCAGTCAGCTTGCAGCCAACATCTTATAGATGACAGCTCAATCAACAGCTCAGTTTATGCCCGTGCCGAGTCTATTTAGCCAATAGCAACCATGCCCGAACATTACCCACGAGACTTGGTGGGCTATGGTCGTAACCCACCCGATCCTAAATGGCCCGAAAGCGCTCGCATTGCCGTGCAGTTTGTCATCAACTACGAGGAAGGTGGAGAAAGCTGTATCCTTCATGGTGACCCGTGCTCTGAGGCATTTCTATCAGAATCAATTGGAGCCGAGCCGCGAGGTGGAGCGCGATACTTGAATATGGAGTCCATGTACGAGTACGGCAGTCGGGCAGGTTTTTGGCGCTTGCATCGAATGTTCGCTCAACGGACTATTCCAGTCACGGTGTATGGTGTGGCAATGGCACTAGAGCGCAATCCCAAAGCTGTAGCAGCCATGCTAGAAGCAGATTGGGAGATTGCCACGCATGGCTATCGCTGGATTGACTACAAGGATTTTGCCGAAGCCACTGAACGAGAGCATTTGCAAAACGCGATCGCGATTCACACGCGGGTGACAGGCAGTCGTCCTCTCGGCTGTTATATCGGACGCAATAGTATCAATACCCGGCGATTGATTGTCGAAGAAGGGGGGTTTCTCTACGATGCCGATAGCTATGCCGATGACCTCCCCTACTGGGTACATGACTATGGCAAACCCCACTTGGTCATTCCTTACACGCTTGATAACAATGACATGCGCTTCGCAACCACCCAAGGATTCAACTCGGGCGACCAGTTCTTCGCCTATCTCCGCGATGCCTTTGATGTTCTCTATGTCGAAGGGGAAACTGCTCCCAAAATGATGAGCGTCGGGCTACACTGCCGCCTAGTCGGGAGGCCGGGGCGAAGTGCTTCTCTTGCTCGCTTCCTCGACTACGTGCAGCAACACGACCGAGTGTGGCTTTGCCGTCGGATTGATATCGCCCGTCACTGGCACGAACACCACAAGCCTTCAATCAGTGACCAGGTAAACGATGGGAATTGAGGCATAAATTCTGGAATGCCCCCTAAATCCCCCAATTCTGGGGGACTTTGAATATTTCTCCACTAAAACTGGGGAACTGGGGGTGAAAATCGACTTTTGCAAGAAATTCACTGGTTAGTGCTTACTGAATAGTCTTAAACAGAGCGGTTTTCACATTAGTAGTTAAATGTTATGGATTTGAAACATGAAATTTGATATTTCAATGGGATTCAGTAACAATAGTTACAGAACCAATCGTTCATTCCTCTTTTAAAAATACAGATTTATCGTAGGTTGAGAGAGGAACGGAAGTAGGGAGTAACCCCGAAGGAACGCGCTTCATTATTCCGTAGGAACTCGTTAACGGATAGCGGGGTTGCCTGAATCTCATCAATGGAGCGTTTCTTATGAAAACTAAGTGGCAAATCTACAAAGAATTAGAACTGATTCCTGATTCAGTATCGACACCTCCAGCTAGCAACTCAGTTTTCGGATTGCGACTGAGTCAAGCTTGGCGATCGCTACTTAATACTCTTGCTAATAAACCATTGCACGAGCAACAAATTGAATCATTAGAACGGTGTTTCGCGCTCAATTGTACAACTAAAAACTCTCATATTTGGGGCAAAGTCTGGACGTTTCTGAATCAGCCGTTAGTGCGTCCTCGACTGTGCGAACCTTCAGCACCCCAAGTTTGGCAAAGTATAGATCGCGACGGCCATACGTGGTGGCATGTTTACGACCCGATAACAGGTCGGACAGCTGATTTGGAGTCAGAAGAAGAAGTCGGCATTTGGCTAGAGCAGCGTCCTTATTTTTAGATATATAGCAGTTCCCAATGGAGTGGAACACAGATTAGACCTCCTGCATGAATCATGAAAAGCCCCCTAAATCCCCCACCAAATTTGGGGGACTTTGAATTTATGTTCCCACCTCCAATTGGGGGGTTATATGATGTCCGGTTGATTACCCTTAATAAAAGTGTGTTTGTAGTGAGCGCTTCAGCGCTTACTCTATCGCTATAACTCATCCGAAGTCAATCGTAGAACCGGGCGGTCGAAAATCTCTAGTAACATCATCCAAAACCAAAACCCAATCGTTACCCCTACCACGTTTTCCTGGAGGAATAAATTCTTGGGTTCCACTATTGGGAAACGGACCAATCTCTGGCGCTTCTCCCGTGCGAGGATTGAACCACCAGCCTTTCACCTTGTTACCTGAGATGGTTCCCAATTGAATACTGACCTTCTTCCCCGTAGGAATATAGACAAATAGGTAGCCATCTCCTTGAGTCGCCCGCACATGGTCAGCACCCTTTCCATGACGACTCGCGATAACCGATTGAGCGGGAACTCCAGTCAGAAAAGGTCGAGATTCCATCAGATGGCGCAGATGCATCATATCCCAAGCGCCATCGAAGTCTAGAGAATCATACCAGTAAGTGCGAGCATGGGTAATTGGCGATCGCCCTGGAGCATACATTTGCCATATTCCATGAGCGCCGTAAGTCGTTCCCATACCCCCGGCAAACACTCCCCAATACGCGGCTTGACGCACGTCATAATCATCAAACCGACCATTTTTGAGCTGCCAGTTGACGAGATGGTCTTCATAACGGGGTTCTGCATCTAAGGTAGGTTTGGGAGGAAACTTTTGGTAGTCGCTGGTAATTAACTCATAATTTGGGAAATCGCGGGCGTGATGACTCGATTGCAGCATATTGAAATCCAGCCAATCTTCGTGATGGAACGACGCTGAGGAAGATTCTCCCCCGAGGGGATGATACGTCATGAGATGACGCCCTTCATCTCCAGCTTTAATCCCCTCAACCATTTGCCACCATACGGATTCAAAGCCTTTCGCCGAGCGATCGCCTCCTAAAATCCAGATAATGTTAGGAGTATCTTTGTAGCGGCTGCCTAAAAATTCTCCGTAGATTCTGGCGTTTGTCGTGTCGATTAACTTTTCCGGCCCCAGTCCCCACAATTTTGCTCCGACTTTATCCGCCCAAGTGGGAAGCATGCCAATGTAAATTCCCTTTTCCTGGGCTTTGTTGACGATGTAATCAACGTGCTGGAAGTAGCGTTCATTAGGGGTAGTGGGGTCGTTATTGAGTAGTGGCAAATCGCCGTAGGGATTGGGAATATCTAACCCGTTTAACTCTGCCAGAATCACGGCTTGAATGACGGTAAACCCCTTTTGTCTCCGGTTCTCCAGATACCTATCCGCTTCTTCCCGATTCAGTCGGTGGAACAGTTCCCACGCCGTACAACCCAGATAGAAGAAAGGAGTCCCATCTTGATGGACTAAATAGCGCTTGTTGTCTGAAACGTTTAAAGGGCTGTGGCTAAAATCAACAGACAGTCCTTGGCGGGGTGTCTCGCTTGGCATGGAATGATTGTTCTGCGAAATTTGAGGCTGAGCGTGCGAAGCGATCGCATATTTCGATAGTTGGCGTAACTTTGTCTTGAGCCAATCCACAGGAGTTCTGCTGCAAACGCTGCTTTAGTTTTAGCAAGTCTATGGAGGCTATGGCTCATACTCTAAGCTATTCTCTTCCTGTTTGAAGAAGACTTATAAGTTTTAAAAAACCACAGAGGGCACAGAGAACACAGAGGTAGATATTAGGGATAGGTACTCCTGGGGCATGAAGGGAGTAAGATTCCGGGTTGAGATAATGGGTCTGTAGGGTAGCAAGGAACACTAGGTATGGAAAGAGTTATTGAACCGGAAGTCATGGATAGTCTCCAAGAAGCGATCGAGTATGACGCGATGGACTT
>DATNPC010000911.1:0-10336 GCA_036703375.1 Allocoleopsis sp. | reverse complement strand
AGCTGTGCTGGTAGCAATCAATTTCTCAATCTGCGTCAAACAGGCATTCAAACCAGCTGCAAATTCATAGCGGGTCATCGCCCGATTGCCACGAAATGTACCGTCGGGATAACCTGCAATGCAGCCATAGCGTTCGACAAGCGAGCGCAAGGCTTCATAGGCCCAGTCCCCCGGTTGCACGTCTCGCAACTGGGAAACATTGGTCACTTGAGACAGGTTGTCTGGCTCTTGAGTGTATTGGTTTCTTTGTTCCAAGGCACTGGCAGGTTGGTCGCCAGTTGGAACTAACTGAGTTAGAGCTGTTTCCGGAACAAGAGCTTCAGCCGTAATGATATTTTTTTTCAAAACCGAGATGGGATTGACATCCAACTGCTGAGAAAGGGGAGTCTCCAGAGTCGGTGTATTCGGTTCTTGAGTATGTATATTTTGTTTGAAGAAACTGGTGGGCTTATCAGTAGCTGCAACTATCTGATTTGGAGCAATTCCTACTACGGTCGCTTCAGAACTCAAAGCACTGTGTGCAAGTCCTAAAAGTGCACCCAGGATTGCTGGACTGACTCGAAGAGCCATCCAGAAAATTTTTGACATGATTTCTCCTCACACCTGACGAAAAAAGGCGGCGTCAGGAATTGCTAGTTCTCTGGACGCTTACAAAAACTATTGAAATACATTCTCACTAATTTATTTGAGTAACAAGAATGCACAAGCAGATGAAATCAGGATGAAATTTTCAGGAAGTGTTGAACAAAAATAGCGCCCCGCATACCCAGCTATAACCTAAAGGCTAGGATGGGGTGCTTTGGCGCAAGGATTGAGCTTAACTGTTAGTTATTAATTGGGTTCATTCCCAAATCTTCATGGTTAGGAATGTGATAGTTATAGACTGTTCACTGTAGTCAGGTTCCTTGAGTTGGTCACTAATTTAACTGTTGAATGCGGCTTTGAGTTGCTTTCCCCTTCTCGTTAGCTAACGTAGCCTGCTTGGGTACTAAAAATTTCCCAAACTTGGCGTACAACGCGGGTAACACCATCAGTGTTAATGCTGTAGACGTAAATAACCCACCCAATACTACGATGGACAGAGGTTGTAGAATTTCCTTCCCCGGTCCCCCCTCTACGACTAGGGGTGCCAAACCCAAAGCTGAGGTTAAAGCGGTCATTAAAATGGCATTAAGCCGTTCCATGGAACCTTTAACGATAACATCTTTAAAAGGCAGCCCTTCGGCAAATTTAGTGTTGTAGTTATCCACTAATAGCAACCCATTGCGGGTAGCAACACCAAACAGAGTGACAAAGCCAACTAAAGACGCCACAGAAATCACCCCACCAGTCAAAGCCACAGAAATTACTCCCCCTACCAATCCGATTGGTAAGTTAATCATAATCATCGCCGTTGAAGGGATGGACTTGACCGAGAGGTACATCAAAACTGTAATGACAATAAATGCGATCGCGCTAAATATCAGAATATTTTGTGAAGCTCGTTGCTCGGCTTCAAATTGACCTCCATACTGAATAAAGTAACCAAAAGGCAACTGAACCTGTTGCTTTACTTTGGCTTGGATTTCATTCACCACCGAGCGCAAATCTCTCCCTTTAGCATTAGCGGAAACTACAATTAAACGAGAAACATTCTCGCGATTAATCGTGTTTGGTCCCGTACCGTATTGCACAGTAGCAACTTGAGCCAGAGGAATTTTATTACCCATAGGAGTATCAACCAATAAGTTCTGAATCGTCTCCAGGTTATTACGAGCTTCTGGCTTCAACCACACAACGAGGTCAAACGTTTGTTGTCCTTCCAAAACTTGGGATACAACTTGCCCATTGAGAGCCGTTTCAATGATTTGGGATAGTTGTCCCACCCGCAGACCATATCGACCAGCAGCTTGACGATTGAACTTGATTTGAATCTGTTGAATTGGTACTTGAGGTTCGAGTTGCAAGTCTACAATTCCCTCAACCGTTTTCATTTGCTCTTCAACTTTGGCACCGATTTGGCGGAGTTGCTCAATGTCAGTGCCAAAGATTTTGACCGCAATCTGACTCCTAACTCCCGACAAAACCTCATCCATTCGATGCGAGATAAAGCCGCCAATATTGGGTGCTACTCCAGGTAATTTGGCAAATTCCGCTCGCAGCGCTTCTAGCGTTTTTGCCCTTGTTTTCATTCCCTCTTCACTGATACCGATATCTACGTGCGCTAAGTTAACTCCCGCTGCATCACCGTCTCCTGGAGCGCGTCCCGAACGCACCTGAACATAATCAAATCTACGGTCTTTTTTTAGAGCATCTTCAATAGCAAAACCGGCGCTATTTGTAGTATCAAGAGATACGCCAGGATAAAGGAGGATAGTATTCACTAAAGTTTGCTCCTGAAACTCTGGTAGAAACGCTCGTCCAAAGGAGGGAAGAATGATTAATGCCGCGACCATAGCTGCACTGGCTAGACCTAAAATGATTCCCGATCGCTGCATTGAAAACTCTAAAAAGAAATGATAAATTCGTTTACAAAATCTCGGCAACCAAGGTTCTTTTGCCCTCATACGTTTACTAGGAAGCAAGATGGCACACAGCGCCGGAGATACGAGTAGCGATTCTAAACTAGAAATCACAACTACTACCAGATAGGTAATTCCCATCGGAGCAAAAATTCGACCTTCCACTCCGGGCAAAGTAAAAATTGGCGAGAAGACAACAATGCCAATTACAGTCGCTCCAATGAGAGAGTCACGTACCTCCTGGCTGCCATCAAAAATCACGTCCATTATGGGACGTGGGTGAGGAGATAATTTATTTTCTCTTAAGTTCCGATAGGTGTTTTCGGCATAGACAATTGCATCGTCAATAGCTGTACCAATTGCCACCGATAACCCTCCTAACGTCATCGTATTCAACCCCAGTCCCAGCCAATGCATGACTAGCAGTCCGAATAGCCAAGTTAAAAAGAAGTCCAGCAGAACTACAGTAAGAGTTCGCCAATTCATCAAAAATGGGATGAGGATAACGGCGACAATAATACTGCCTTCAACTAAAGCTGACCTGACATTTTCAACAGATGACTCAATATATTCTTCTTGACGGAAAGTAACAATAACTTTGATATCTTTGGGTAGAGCTTGCTGAACCTCTTTCATAGCAGCTTCTACCGCTCTCGTTACGGTGGGAGTGTCAGCACTAGGCTGTCTGTTCACCATTACGATGACGGCTTTCTGACCGTTTAAACTACCATCACCTCGTTTGATAGCTGCACCAATCTGTACGTCGGCTACATCAGCAATTCGGACGGGTGTGCCTTTGCGAGATGCGATCGCAGATTCTTTCAGTTCTTCGACGGATTCAATTCGCCCTACCCCCCGAATTAAGGTCTCTTTGTCGGGAGTGATTAAATAACCGCCCGGAGCATTAACATTAGCAGCATTAGCCGCTTCGGTGACATCCTGTAAGGAGACATCAAAGGCTTTCAACTTAGCCGGATCGACTAAGACTTGATACTGCCGCACATCGCCGCCATACGCCACCACTTGAGCCACGCCAGGAACGGCTAAGAGGCGATTAGTTACTTGCCAGTCCACGATGCGCCGCACTTCCATCAAGGGAGTGCTTTGGGAGGTAAAAGCGTATGTAATGATAGTGCCAATGGGAGAGGTTGTCGGAGAAATTTGTGGGGTTTCCACTCCTTCAGGCAGCTTACTTTGAGCTTGCTGCAATCGTTCAGTGACTAACTGGCGAGCTTGATAGATGTTTGTTCCCCAGTCAAAGATAACTTTGACAACAGAAAGACCTACAGCAGAGGATGAGCGTACCGCTGTTACTCCTGGCGTTCCGTTAATTGCACTCTCAATGGGTAATGTCACCAGAGACTCGATTTCTTCGGGTGCAAGTCCGGGGGCTTCCGTCTGAATTTCGACTTGGGGGGGTGCAAATGGTGGGAAGACATCTAGCTGCATTTTGGGAATGACGTAAATCGTCCAAAGGGTAATGATGATGGTGGCAAGAACGACTAGCCATCTGCGATCGATTACCCATCTGAGAATGGTGCTGAACATCTATAGAAGTTTTGATTTTGTAGAAGCAGTGCAAGCCAAGCCAATTGCAGTCAAAACAGATGATGCAATAAAAAACCCTCTCTTGTGAGCGAGTCATGAAATGAAATAGTTTTACCTTTGACGGCTGGTGTCTTTCTCGTGACTCGTGACGCGATGGTTATCATTCCAGGAGGGCGATTCATCAGCAGAACCTGCCTCGAAGGAAGAAGCCTCAGTAGAGACGGGATAACTCTCGTGTGCGGAACCATTGGGAGAGTCTTCTGGTAAGTGGGCAAGTCCTGCGGTGGCTGGAACTAATAGAGGTTTAGTGCGACGCCCCAACCAGAAAGCACCCGCGAGAGCGGCGACGGCTCCTCCAGAAGCTGGGATGACCAACCACCAAGGCAGCCCAGAACCACTCTTGCTAGAATCAGTCGCTTTGGATGGTGCAGGTGCATCGCCATGTGCATCATCTTCTTTAGGCTTGCTACCACCTCGCAAAGATTGAGCATAAAGTTGAGGCGCACGCTGGGTTACAATCAAATCCCCCTCGAATAAACCACTTTTTACCTCAACCATGTCTCCAGAAGTTTGACCTAACATCACCTCAGCGGATTGGTAAGCATTGCCATTTTGGATGTAAACGACTTTTTTCCCATTCGCCTCAACCACAGCTGAGCTAGGAATCGCCAATATGGCGGTCGGTGTTTGGTCTGTTAATACTTCCAGTTGGGCAAACATTCCAGGCTTCAACTGACCGCTAGAGTTATCTATTTCGGCTTTCACCGGAACAACCCGCGTCTCTCCTTGCACTACCGAGCCAATCACGGTAATTCGTCCAGTGAATGTACGCTCAGGCAGACTGGCAACCTTCACACTCACTCTTTGACCTGTCTGAACTTTATTTAAATCTTTTTCATAGATATTCGCCGTGGCAAAAACACTACTGTCATTCACAATACTCATCAACGGTTTGCTACCCGCTTCAGCTGTAACCGTTTCTCCTGGGGTGATTTCTCGGTCTGATACTGTGCCAGAAATGGGAGCCACCACAGTGACGAGTCCTTTTTCATTGGCAATAGTTCCCAGTTGTTGTAATCGAGCCTTGTATCCCGCGTCGCTTAGACGAATGCGGGACTGAGCCACTTCTACATCAGCTTCGGCGCGTTTGAGTTTGTTTTCAGCATCCAGAACTTCCTTGCGGCTGGTTGCTTGGGTTAATTTAGCCTTACCTTCTGCTAAGTGAGCAGAGGATTCCAGCATATTGCGTCGTGGAAGCGCTCCTGCTCTCACTAAATCTTGGTCTCGGTCGTACTGCTCCTGAGCCACCTTAACTTCGGTACTAGCTTGTTCGATTTCTGCTGCTGCAATTTGACGCTGGCGCTCAAGGTTTGCTCTAGCTAGCTGCAAATCAGCTTGTGCCTGTTTGAGACTGGGATCTGCCTCGGCTCGCTTCTGCACCGATTCGACACGTAGCTGTGCTAGTTCCGAACTGGATAAAACGGCAACGGGTTGACCCTTCGACACTTTGTCACCAGGTTTGGCTAGCAGTTCTACTACGGTTCCGGTGATAGGAGTGTTTACCTCCACCTTTTTGTTGGGCAGGGTTTCAATCTGACCGGTGGTTTTAATACCAACAGCCAGCCGCTGCCGTTTGACTGGCTCGACTTTAATTCCCAGCCGCTTGGCAGTTTCGGCATCGATTTGAACAGAGCTAGTTGTTTGACTGGCTTCGCTTCCTCCTTTAAACTCATCTCCATGTCCGCCGTGGGCTAGAACAGCTGAGGGAGCCGTTAGTAGGATAAGGCTCAGGAGTGTTCCAGAGACACAACGGAGGGGCGTAGAGAGTTGGGAACGATTAGAGGGGCGCATCATTGGGAATGTCCTTAAGTACCGAGAGAACTCAAGTAGCGTCAAAAGAATGGCATTTGACCCAGGTATTTATGTATCACACGCACAGGTGGCTCACCTAAATACACTTCTCCATTCGTAAGGTTCTCCAAATCGTAGAATCGTCACTCCTTTGGAGGAAAAAGTGTCTATCTGTTGGTCGATTTGCGTACCCCTTTAATAGTGAGGTGTACTAAGAGCGCTCCTGCAAGTTTCACGAGTAGTGCTTTTCTTTGCACACTCTCTAATCAGTTTTTCATAGCCAAATGAAATCAGGATGAAATCGCTATTGGTTTTCGTAGCACTATGTAGCTTCAAACTTGTCACAAAAACTCTCAGACATTAGAGTTGTCTGCAAATAATAGAATAGGCGACAAGTCTCAATTCTCAACATAAATCCCCCGATAGGGCATTGCAGTTTAGTTGGGAAAAATGTTTGCGTTTAGGCTTCTTCTCAACCAATTATTGTTTATACCAAGCTTTTCGCCACTGCTTCATTTGGTCAATTTCTTTTTGTTGTGAAGCGATAATATCTTGGGCGAGTTTCTTGATTTGGGACCGCTTAGACTTACTGAGTGCATCTTTAGCCATTGTTATCGCGCTCTCGTGGTGAGGAATCATGGCATTGATAAAGCGCAGATCGAACTGAGCATCAGCCGCTCCTAAATCGCCCTTCATCATCATGTCCTGCATCTGCGACTGTGGCATTGGCATCATTTGACCCGTCTGAGCGTTATGAGCCATCGGTGTGCTTTCTGCTTGCGGATACCACGCTTGTCGCCACTGTTTCAACTCGTTTATTTCACGGTTCTGAGCGCTAATAATGTCTTGGGCTAGCTTTTTAATCTCAGGGTGCTGAGATTTGGTGAGCGCTTCTTTTGCCATCTCAACAGCACCTTGATGGTGCGGAGTCATCGCATCAATGAACCGCAGATCGTAGTTAGCATCTGCGGGGCCTAGATCCATTGCCATACTGTGATTCATGCCGCTACCATGATTCATGCTGCCACCATGCATCATGTCCTGCTTGCCATTAGCTTCTGTTGCAGGAGTATTTTGGGCTTGGCTTTGATTTCCAGAGGCAGTCGAACCGCTCTGGGAAGCCTTAGAGCAGGCTGTGAGAACTCCACTCAGGGAAGCGATCGCTACAAAGGTCAATGCGAAAAAGCCAGTTCTCAAAGAAATCGGTTGCATAAACTTCATACTCATCTAGGACAAACCCAAGGAATTTCCTGATTACTCTTCTGAACTCTCCAGCCGACTGGAGTGTCAACTCTAACGTTCTGTGCGCTCTTTTTTAGCAATAACAAAGACAGCTAGTTCAGCAGCGGCACCTTTAGCAGTACTTACTACTGAGCATTTCACACGGAAATGAAATCAGGATGAAATTTTTTTTCCTCTATTAAGCTGTCACGCATTTAAATTGGGTATCAGTAGCGACCAAGATGGTCGCACTACAAGGATTCTGCAATTCTTGACAATAGGGTTTAAATGACGAACAGCTTACCCAGTAATCTCCTATCAGGTCGCACGGTAGACTTGAGAGAGATTATGTTAGTTTGGTTGACAACCTTCGCGTAGCAGGACATACCGTGGAGCCTGTAGGGAAAGTCTCACAGCCTTTCTTTTCTGTCAAAGGTTCAGGTAATTAGTGTTAACAGCGGTCAGGTTCAGGTTTTTGAGTACAAGACTGCCGTTGCGGCTGCGACTCTAGCCGCAACGGTTTCACCTGATGGTAGCTCTATAGGTGCAACCATCATAAACTGAGTGGCTACGCTTCACTTCTATTAGAAAACAATTCATTATGGTACGAATTTTTCTTTCAGCGGGTCATGGTGCTGGCGATCCGGGTGCGGAGGCGGGTGGCACCACAGAAAATGAGGAAATGACCGAAACGCGGGATGCCGTCGTCAAGGAATTACGATCGCGTGGTTTAGATGTCTTATGGATACCCGATACCCTTGATCTGAAACAAACCATTTACTGGATAAACGATCACAGCAGTCGTGGTGATGTCGCCTTAGAAATTCACGCTGATGCCTTTAATAACACTAACGTGCAGGGTGCCAGTATCTACTACATTGAAAGCAACGAGCAGCGAACAGCCGATGCTGAGTTGGTGCTGCAATGTCTGTTAAAGGCAGTTCCAGGATTGCCTTCTCGTGGAGCTAAACCAGATACCGCTACTGGAGTTGGTAGTTTAGGTTTCTGTCGCCAAGTAGATATTCCCTCTATGCTTATGGAGTTGGGGTTTCTCACCAATCCTAGCGATCGCTCTTTATTGCAAAATAAACGTCAAGATTTTGCTCGTGGGATAGCAGACGGGTTGCAAGCTTGGAGTCAGAAAGAGGCGGTACGGCAAGGTATGGCTCCTCCTCCTGTCAGGTATCAAGCTATTAGCATTAAAATCAACGACCAGGTATACAAGAACCAGGGAATTCTCGTTAATGGTAATGCATCTATCCCTATTGTTCTCCTCCAGTCTTTCAAATTTGACACGCAGTTACTAGCAAACACACCCAAAATTACCTATCGTGACGTGGTTTATGTCAAAGCTATTGATTTGCAGAAGTTTAAGGTATCTGTCAGTTGGGATAATGCTTCTCGGACGGTAGTCTTAAGCTTGAAATAGTTCTCTTCCCACCAGTTCATGGATGAGGTCGATCGAGCCGATATTCCGCTAAGGTCAATCTATTACAGCCATGAATACAGCTAATCACTAAGACATTTCATCTGAATTTCATACTCACCTGTCAACCTAGTTAATAGCACTCCTCACATTAGTAGGGTGGGCAATGCTCACCCTATCTATAGCTTCGTTGCGATGTAGCCGTATGAAATCAGTGTAAAATTCTTCAATTAGCAAAAATGGCTTTGAACATCAATGCTCTCAAATTGCCCGTTATCAAAAAAGGTTCTAATGGAACTGCTGTTATTGCTTGGCAGAGGTTTCTAAAAGAAGCTGCATATCCTGTTGGAACGGTCGATGGAGACTTTGGCAACCTTACTGATACAGCGACTCGCAGCTATCAACAACGAAATGGTTTGCCTGTCAATGGAGTCGTAGATAACACGACATACGCTAAAGCTCTGAACCAGGAGTTTATTTTTAAGGTTCCCAATTTCTCTAGTGGGATGTTACTAAATTACATCCGCTTCGGTGAGGCAGAAGTAAAAGACTTGCAAAAAACCTTGAATGCGATCGCTCAACTTGTACCCTCTTTGACCGTAGACGGGGACTTTGGATCTAGAAGTACTAAGGGGTTAGCCGAAGCTTACAAGAAAAGAGACGTTCGTATGAGGGGTGAATTGGAGCAACAGCTATCCACCGCCACTAAACAAAAACTGGGAACTGATTTAACTCAAGCGTTGGATATCTTCAACAGCTATGCCAAACGACTGAGATTTCGTCTGAGTGGACCGCATTGGTATAACTACTTTCCAACCAGCCGCTCCATTTCCGATTTAGTTTCACCATTTCGCGAAAAGGTGCAAAGGTTTCAAAAAGCAATGATCGATGCCGGTGCCCAGACTATTGTCACGGCTACCTATCGACCTCCGGAACGAGCTTACCTGATGCACTATGCTGCCTCGATTGACCGGGGAGAGATTGACCCGGAAGATGTACCGTCTATGGCTGGGGTTGACATTGACTGGGTACACTACACGCGGGCTGGGTCGTTTCAAGCGGCTTCTCAGATGGTAGATGTCTACGGAGTTGGTGGTAATCCCGTTGCCCTACAGTCTCTCCATACCCAAAGGTTAGCGATTGACTGGAATATTACCTGGGAAGGTACGCTCAATATCAAGGATGGGAATGGAAGAATCGTTGAAATCGGCGAACCCCGCAATGGTGCGAACAATGAAACGCTCTTTGAAGTGGGTGCTTCCTATGATGTGTATAAACTAGAGAATGACCCTCCCCACTGGTCATCTAACGGCGGGTAAACTTAGTTGAAGGTAGCGCTCTTGAGATTGAGTTTAACTCAAGAGCCTGAGCTTCCGGTAAGTATTGAGCAGAAAAAAGTCTACCTGCTCCAGAAATGTCTCTTGTGCCAGTATCTCTATCGCGAGAGAACTTCGGTTTAATCTGAGTTTTCTTGGTTCAGGTTGCATTGATGATCATAGTTAAGCCACCAGCGCCTTTCACCTCAACATTATCGTTAGTCGTGTGGTGAGGAATATGGCAGTGCAGCAGCCACTTTCCCTTTCCACGCGCCGTCCAGATCACGTCGTAGCGTTCACCAGGACCGACGTTGACGGTGTCCTTCTCAATTTGGGCGGTAGCTGGCACTGGATTACCGTCAGTTTCGATAATCTTGAACGGCCCCCCGTGGATGTGCATTGGGTGGATAAAGGCATTATTAGAACCGATGAAACGAAAGCGTATCTTTTCACCGACCTTCACGTTGATTGTT
>DATNPC010000910.1:0-5175 GCA_036703375.1 Allocoleopsis sp. | reverse complement strand
GCTCTTATAGCCACAAGAGGCTCTTTGTCAAGAAAATAGAAAATTGATGCCACCACCCAATACCTGAAAATTTTCTACCAGAAGTTTGAACCAGAAATCTCAGGGGATCGGTAATTTAGGGAGGGAAGACCAGGGAATAGGGAATTACCGATGCAGATTCAAGCCCGAGAAGAAAAGACTAGCGAATCCTCTATGCAGATTCAGACGCCAGATTGGGTCAAGCATGCTGTTTTCTATCAGATTTTCCCAGACCGCTTCGCCAGAAGCCAGCAGCCTCGCAAGCGAATTTTAAAGAATGCCCGTTGGGAAGATTGGAATGCAATGCCGACGCTTCAAGGATACAAGGGCGGAGATTTGTGGGGCGTGATGGAGCAACTAGACTACCTGCAAGATTTGGGGATTAATGCGATTTACTTTACCCCGATCTTTCAATCCGCTAGCAATCACCGCTATCACACCCACGATTATTACCAAGTCGATCCAATGTTGGGTGGCAATCCAGCATTTAAGGAACTGCTAGATGCCTGCCACCAAAAAGATATTAAGGTGGTGTTAGATGGTGTGTTTAATCATTCCAGTCGCGGCTTTTTCTTTTTCCACGATGTTCTCGAAAATGGTCCTCATTCGCCTTGGGTCAATTGGTTCAAAATTCATGAGTGGCCTGTATCTCCCTATAATGGTGAGTTTCCTGCCAACTATGAAGGTTGGGCTGACAATCGGGCATTGCCAGTGTTCAACCACGACAACCCCGAAGTGCGGGAATACATTATGGAAATTGCCGAATATTGGATGAAGTTCGGCATCGATGGTTGGCGCTTGGATGTGCCGTTTGAGATTAAAACTCCAGGTTTTTGGCAGGAATTTCGCGATCGCGTTAAAGCCATTAACCCCGAAGCCTATATCGTGGGGGAAGTGTGGGGCGATTCTCGCGAGTGGCTGGATGGTACCCAGTTTGATGGGGTGATGAACTATCTCTTTGCCGCACCCACGATTGCATTTACCGCAGGCGATCGGGTAGATATGGAGCAAGTACAAGATCGTTCCTACCAGCCTTACCCACCCCTGTTTGCCGCAGAATACGGTCAAAAAATCCAGGAACTGCTGGAACTTTACCCTTGGGAAATCCAACTCACTCAGCTTAATTTACTAGCCAGTCACGATACAGCGCGTCTGATTTCCATTGCCGGAGGCGACAAACCCAGTGTTGAGTTGGCAACCTTGCTCCTGCTGACGTTCCCTGGTGCGCCCAGTATCTACTACGGTGATGAAGTCGGCTTACCCGGCCGGCTCGACCCCGACTCTCGCCGTGGCTTTCCCATGGAAGCTCACTGGGAACGCGATGTGCTGGATTACCATCGTCAATTGATTGCCATACGCCACGCTCACCCCGCCCTCCGTACAGGTGATTACAAAGTTCTGTTTGCTGAGGGAACGGTGTACGTGTTTGCGCGGGCTTTGGGTGGAGAGGAAGTCATTGTTGCCGTCAACATCGGGACTGAACCTGCAAGTGTGCGCTTTGAAGTTGCGGAGCTACAGTCCCAACCTAGTCAAATCCTCTATGGTGACGTGTCGGCAGATTGGCAGGTAGAAGGAGAATCCAGCTATTTAGCCTTGAGTATGCCAGGACGCAGTGGTTGCATCCTCAGTTGAGCTCCAACGATTTGGTGGGTTACGGCTGCGCCTAACCCACCCTACTCTTCTACTCTTCTCTGAACTCGTGATGAGAACGCTAGCGTCTTAGAATTCCATCATTGCTGGCATCAAAACTGAGTCAATAACGTGGATGACACCGTTGTCAGTCAGGATATCGGGTTGTAGAACAATTGCCTGATTGACCTTATAGCCCTTAGTCGTATCAATTACGAGTACTGACCCCTCCACTGTCTCTGCTTCGTCTATTTCGAGAAGGTCTTCCCCTCTAACATCCCCGAAGACAACGTGATAAGTCACAATTTTTTTGAGCTTTGAGACATCCTGTAATAATTTGTCTAATGCTCCCTCGGGCATTCGGTTAAACGCTTCATCAACCGGCGCAAAAACCGTATAGGGACCGGGAGTCTTCAATGTATCGACTAAACCTGCTGCCTCAACTGCCTGAACTAACGTGTTGAACGTACCAGCATTGCTAGCAGTCTCTAAGATGTCCGCCATAAGTTCTCGACTTTGTAAATGTCTATCCTGTTAAGAAGTACAACGAGTTAGCCTTAAGCAGCATCTTTCATAGGGGTGGAGTTGTAGATTGAGAGATTCACAACCCCAGAGGGTGAAACTGAGTAAAGAATTGCTGTAGTTCGAGGTTCAGTGGCTGGAAGTTATGCCCCGTTGCTGCAACTGTCGCACGAAGAATTCCTCTAAAGAAGCGCGAGCGAGGTTCATGGCAAGCAGTTGCCCACCCATGAGGCGGACGCTAGCGAGAAATTCTTGGGGTTCGCCTTGCAATTGACCAGACCAACTGTCATTCTCCCAGGACAGTTGTGTCACCCAGCGTTTGAGAATTTCTAAGTTACCGCCTTTACCCTTAACGTAGTAAGTTTCAGTGGTACCGATCAGTTCATTGAGGGAGCCGATACAGATTAATTCTCCATCAGCAAGGATGGCAATGCGATCGCAAATTTGCTCGACATCTGACAGGATGTGGCTGTTGAAGAAAATTGTCTTGCCTTGGGCTTTGAGAGAGAGAATAATCTCTCGAATTTGGTAGCGTCCCATTGGGTCAAGACCTGACATCGGTTCATCGAGAAATACCACATCGGGGTCATTAATCAGGGCTTGCGCCATACCAACGCGCTGAAGCATCCCTTTGGAATACTGTCGCAGTTGCTTCTTGTGAGCTGCTAACTTGGATAGTCCAACTAAATCTAAAAGTAAAGGGATACGCTGCTGTTGGATGTCCTTTGGGATGGCAAATAGCTCAGCGGTAAACTGCAAAAATTCCCAACCGGTGAGATAGTCGTAGAAGTAGGCATTTTCTGGCAGATAGCCGACTCGCTGTTTCACGGCAGTGTCGCCAATGGGTCGTTCTAGCAACCACGCCCGTCCCGATGTTGGACGTACAATCCCCAGTAATATTTTCAGTATCGTGGTTTTTCCTGCCCCATTCGGTCCGAGCAA
The DNA here is from genome assembly GCA_036703375.1 of Allocoleopsis sp. Lineage (GTDB taxonomy): Bacteria > Cyanobacteriota > Cyanobacteriia > Cyanobacteriales > Coleofasciculaceae > DATNPC01. The sequence continues at coordinate 2,064 of DATNPC010000910.1, read as the reverse complement.
ACCAAACGTTTCTCCCTGATAAACGGTCAGAGAACAATTCTTGAGAGATGCAATTTTTTGATTGAGCCAGAAGCCAGTGCGATAGACCTTGGTCAGTTCGGACGTCTGTACGACGGGTACCCGGTCAACGGCAGTAGGTGCAACTGGCAAATCGGCTGTAGAATCCATCGGGAGTAAACGCGAGCTAAGGTCTGCTGAGTTCCATAATTCCCTATTTTGCCGAGTTTCGTGTCAATCCACTTGTAGGAGTATCCTTAACCCAGCACTGTTCACTGCTCACTGCTCACTGCTCACTGCTCACTGCTCACTGTTCACTGCTCACTGGTCACTGCTCACTGCTCACTGCTCACTGCTCACTGGTCACTGCTCACTGGTCACTGCTCACTGCTCACTGGTCACTGCTCACTGCTCACTGTTCAAAAAATGCGCGATCGCATTATGCCTTTTTTACGGGCGCATAGCAGTTGACTCACCAGCCGAGTGCTTGTCTAACAGTGCTTGGACTTGCGGATCGTACAGTCGCGAGTAATTCCAGTAGTTACTAAAAACTTGCTTGACGTAGTTTTTCGTTTCAGAAAACGGAATGGCTTCAACAAATTCATCGAAATCCATCTTCTCATGAGTTTGCAGCCATTTTGCCATGTTGCCTTGACCGGCATTGTAGCTAGCGACAGCCAGCAACGAGTTATTGTTATAGGCTCTATGGGTCTGATCGAGGAACCAAGTCCCCAACTTGATATTGTCTTCAGGATTATCTAACGAGTAGTTTTTCAGATTGACGTGTTTGGCTGCCCAAGCCGCCGTATTCGGCATTATTTGCATTAAGCCTACAGCGCCGACTTTAGAACGAATCTCGGGTTCAAATCGGGATTCCTGCCGAATGAGTGCGGTGACCAGTAAGGGATTGAGATCGTTGCGCTGGGACTGAGTTGCGATCGCATCTTCAAACGGCAATGGGTAGAGGGCTTGCCAGTACGTCAGTTGTTGCTCAAGAGCTTGGTACTGGGCTTTCTCCTCAGGAGTATCTCGATCGTCCAAACTCGAAATCCTGGAAATTCCCTCTAGGTAATCCCCTATCCCCAATCGCAATACCCCATCTGTGAATTGTTCTGCTACGGTTGGTCGTAGTCGATTTTTGAATTCTGCTTGCCACAGCGTCCAAGCATCTCGATCCTGCCCCAGTTGATAAAGTTCTTTCAACGCGGGGGAACCGGCAGGCAGTGCAGGTCGCGTGCTAGGCACAACGACTTGAGGGTCTAGAGTTCGCACGGTCGTAAAGTCTGCAACATTCCATCCTAGCTGTACGGCCGAGCGCCAAGCATAGTACGACTGAGGATGGCGATCGATGACCTGCACAAAAGCTGCTCTCGCCTCCTGCGGATATCCCAGCTTACTCGCCCATTTCCCGACCCAAAAACCAGCTTCACGAGCTAGGTGAGTGTTGGGGTTGGAAACCAGAATTGGCTTCGCCCATTGAAATGCTGCCTGTAAATCTCCGGCATTTGCCTTATTTTGAGCAACCTGCCACCGATACTCTGCTGCTGCCTCAGAGTTCCCATACTTGCTGAGTAATAGTTGGCGAGTCTCCTGGGCGGCTGTGGAACTTCCGAGTTTTTCTAGAGTCTCTGCTTTCGCCAACAGTGCCTCTCCTGCTCGGTTGGGAAATTGGCTGATGACTCGGTCGAGGTAGGGTAAGACTTCGCTGTCAGGTTCGATTTGTGCCAGCTGAATTAGAGCCGTTGCCGTTTCGTTGGCGTGAGGAAAATCATGCAACATTTGTTTGTAAGCAAGTTTCGCCCTTTGCGGCTTCTCGGCGTACTGTAGAGCAAGAGCTGCCAGGTAAGCATTGCGAGGGGTGTGGGGGGCGTAGGTATAGGCAGCACTAGCTTGACCGTATTTTTTCGCGTTCCAATAGCCAAGAGCGATCGCTTCCCAATCATCGGGCTTAATGGTGGCTCGGTCTTTCTTCCTTGTCGCTTGACCGTAAGTACCCACCAGCTTGTCGAGCATTGAGGTAATATCGGGTTGCTCAACGGCATATTTTGCTAGTAACAACATCAGTTG
>DATNPC010000909.1:0-8743 GCA_036703375.1 Allocoleopsis sp. | reverse complement strand
AAACTAGATTGACATCTATTTGATGACACGCCCTAAGACTAATCGGTTGGTAGCCAAGGTTGTATCCTGACCGGAATCCACGCCATGGGTATCAATCCCTACTCCAGCAATCTGGCGTTTTTCCAGCAAAAATTGAGTTGCCTCGCTTCCAAACCCCGGAAAATGCAGCCCTCCGGAATCATCTGCATTGAGAAATGCGACCTTATCTAACCACTTGGATTGCCAACCGGTGAAGAGCAGCACCACGCTTCCTTGAGGAATCTCACCGTATTGTTTCTCCCAGGCCAGAACATCAGATAAGGTCAGCGAATAATCGGGATTATCTGCGGCTTGCTGACGGATATCTATCACTACAGCTTGGGCAACTAGCGACTCCGCAGGGTATTGGTCAATGCTCATCCCTTGAGCGTGAAAACTGTTGGGCGCATTCATGTGCGTGGCACTATGTTCTCCCAGAGAAAAACGCCGCAGATAATAGCCATCTCTTTCTAACTCGGCTACTGTTTCAAATTCTACAGATGGGTCGCCAGACCATTGAGGAATTTTAGGGTCAATAACGTGAGATAAGTGTATGACTCGCCGAATGGTAATGGTCAAGGGTAAAGAACGGATAGGAACATGGTGAATTTGCGATCGCGAATCCATCGGCTTTAGTACTAAAGTAGGTCATCACTCAAGCTAGACGCCATCCGCTGCGCTCACAACAAAGGAATAAAAATTCTTAATCCTTTTGCCCTGGAGCCTCCTGCCTTATTTTCAACTTACTTTTTTTATGCACAAACACCTATATAACAAGGCACAGCCAAGCGGGATAGGCGTAAGAATGCTCGGTTAATAACTCTGGCCCTCGATACGTTTGACTAACTTGGGCGACAACACGTTCAAAACGCTCGAACTGTTCGTCTTGTTCGATGGCAGCTTCAAAACCAATACTCCACCAATCATCATCCATTACGCTCAGTTGTGTCAGTTCATAAGATACAGCTTGATACTGACGCTGCACTCGCACTTTCTGGACACTAATCCACGGGCCTTTCCCCATAACCTCTGCGGGCATCATACTTTGGGAGCCTGGGTCTTCACACGTCCACTTCAACCATTGTTCGACTTGTCCCTCCCAACAGTTGCTAAATTGCCGACTGCCTAACTGAGCCTTGCGCCACTTCACGTCTAGACTGCCTTGGCGCAATTTGATGTTGAGATAGTCACACCCTGGCGTGTAGAGATATAAGTCTTCTCGTTCTTCGGGCATTTCCATCAACTCGCCAGGGCAATCAGCATTAAACCAACGTTCCACTTCTGTTGGCGGTTGACCGCGAGCGAACCAGCGCAGCTCCAGAGTAGTTAGCATTAGTCTTTTGAGGATGACGATAGTATTACAATACTATTATGATATCACTATGGTTCAAAATAGTTTATCTTCAGCGGAGTAAGTGGCAAACCATGGAGCAGCTCAAAGAAGTTCCTGCATTTAAGGTGAGCGGATTTGTAGTTCTCGGCCTTCTCCTCATTCCAGCCAGTTTTGGCATTTGGCAAGTTTGGCGAGGGAGAGAGGTAGTAGGAGCACCGTTGATAGTGGGGGCAAGCCTGCTGGCACTGACGGCTCTAGTGGCAGTCGGTTTATTTACCGTTGAGCCAAATCAGGCGCGAGTTATTGTCTTTTTTGGGCGTTACATCGGCAGCGTCCGCGAGGCGGGATTGTGGTGGGCTAATCCTTTTGCAACCAAGCAGCGAGTCTCTTTACGGGTACGTAACTTTAATAGCAAGATACTCAAGGTCAATGATGCGCTGGGTAATCCGATTGAAATCGGTGCAGTCGTGGTTTGGCGAGTCGTCGATTCGGCGAAATCTCTATTTGCCGTGAACGATTACGAAGGATTCGTTGCCATCCAGAGCGAGACAGCAATCCGTGCTTTTGCGATTCGCTACCCCTATGATGCGCCGGATGAAGATATTCCTTCATTACGAGGCGTTCCAGATGAAATTGCTAATGCCTTGCAAAAAGAAGTACAAGCCAGACTTGAAGTTGCGGGTGTTGAAGTACTAGAGGCACGACTTTCTCACTTAGCCTATGCTCCAGAAATTGCTCAAGCCATGTTGCGTCGTCAGCAGGCACGAGCAATTATTGATGCACGGCGGCAGATTGTTGAGGGTGCCGTGGGAATGGTGGATGAAGCACTGAGGCGGTTGAGCGAACAGCAGATTATTGAGTTGGACGAGGAACGCAAAGCGGCGATGATTAACAATCTGCTGGTCGTTTTGACTTCAGATCAGAATACTCAGCCGGTGGTGAACACGGGTAGCCTTTACACATGAGCCAGAAGAAACGGTTCTTGTTACGTTTAGACCCTAAGCTCTATGAGGTACTGGAGAAATGGTCGGCTGATGAGTTGAGGAGTGTCAATGCCCAGATTGAGTATCTTTTGCATGAATCGGCACGTAAGGCAGGGCGATGGAAAGATAATAAGCGATCGCGAACTTCCAGTCAGCACAGCACCGAGTTAAATGCTCAAGAAACACCTCAAGAGGATGGTAGGAGTTGAAGGACACACGAGATACGGGGATGGTTTTTCGCTCCTTTAAGTAGGTGGGAGTAAATAAACCAAACACGGCGTTTGCTCAGACGTTACTCAGGGCAAGCAATCTGGGGATTGCGGATGTTACATTTAATTCTGCCTACCTACTTACTATTGATTTTGACGAGATGAATTAGTTATCCATTGTGACTTATGGCTTCAGCGATAGGAAATAAAGACCAACAGCATCCCCAAGAAAAGCGCGATAAAGAAATTGTCGATCGCCTTTTACAGGAACAACCAACAGATTTCAACTTAGCAGAACTAGCTCGACTGCGGATTCGTTATTGTGGCTTTCCAGGGGCTAGAGAAATTCAACAAAAGCTGGATGAAGCGCTCGCTCGGTGGCAAATGACAGAAGAACAGCTCTTTGAAAAGACTCGCCAGTTACATGCAGTGGGTCAAGTTTACCGAGCTGGTAGTAATTCGGGACAAGACGATTGGACGTAGTACAAGAAGGCCCCAGTGCTCCAGGGCAGAAGAAAGAAAGGCTGATAGGTCTTACATACAAAAATGCCCAAGATTTAGCTGTCTAGGGACTGTCTGCAAAGCCTGGAAGGGCGAAGCATTCGGACAGAAAATTAAAGGTTTGATCGATAGGTTGTCGCCCGAATGCTTCGCCCCTACCGTAAATTTGGGACTTTGCAGACACGCCCTAGTCTAAGTTACAGAACTTACGCAATCGCCCTCTAGCCCCCAAATTTGGAGGAAAAAAGATTTACTCCGCCAGGTTAATTTTTCCCAAAGAACGACTACTTTTTGCCTATGTCAGTGTCATTCTCCTACTTACGACATACGACTAGTGGACAGGAGTAGTGAAACAAACTCTGGATAGCTATTTATAAAATGGGCAAAAGATAAACCTAAAACCCAGTCATAGTAACTAGTGTAAAGCCAACGTTACCTTCGAGAATAAAAATTATGATTCAATCCATCTCAACCTTTTAGCTCATCCACTAGTAGGACGACAAGAACTAGTTAATTCCTAGAAGCTATTGTTAGAGGCTAGTGACTAGCTTGTCACATCTGTGGAGGAGACCAAAATGAAATTCACAATCCTAGCAACTGGAGCTTTACTCTCGACACTATTCCTAAGTGCTCCGGTTAAAGCAGAAAACCCAGCCCAGGTTAAGCAGTTGTTGGAAACCAATGAATGTACGGGATGTGATTTGGTAGGAGCAAACCTCACAGGTGCTCACCTACTGGGTGCCGATCTGAGAAATGCTAATTTGCAGAAAGCCAATTTGTCTCAAGCCAATTTAGAGGGTGCTGATTTAACTGGCGCTAACCTCAGAGGAGCTAATTTAACCGGAGCTTTCGTCAATAGCACTAGCTTAAATGCTGCTAATCTAATTGATGTCAATTTCACGGCGGCTCAGCTCTATAACGCGGATGTCACGGGCGCGGTAATGAGTAACATCACGCTCACGGATGCTGACGTGTTCAATACAGCGATTAGTATTGGTGGTGGTGACGACGAGTAATCTTGGAACGTGTAAAAGCGAAAAGCGATCGCATTTTCATCGGTCTATACTTTTAGGCTCCAACTCCCTACCCTATAATCTAATTTTCCAGACAAAAAATAACCGCTGATTCATTTCAGCGGCAGGTTAATTAGATTCAATGATAGCAACAACCAATTGATCAGCTTACCCTGTCTGTTTTATACAGCCGCAGGCTCAGCCGTTGGGGAATCCCAAAGATCATTCGTTTCACTATTCACTGGCTGCTCGTGGTTAGCAGGTTGCTCGTTTTCGGCTGCGATAGCTGCGGTAGGCTGCTCGACTAGATTAATTTTAACGACACGCTTGTTCGCCGCTTCTACCTTGGGTAGTGTCAGTGTCAGAATACCATTGGTGAAATCAGCTTGTACGCGATCGTTTTGGACGGCGGATGGCAGAGGAATTACACGCTGAAACTTACCATAGCGAAATTCAGTACGGAACAGACCGTTTTCTTCTGCTTTCTTCTCGTAACGATGTTCGCCACTAATGGCAACAGCTTCGCGAGTCACGCGAACATCTAAATCCTTGCCTTCGATTCCTGGAATTTCTGCTTTGAGGATGATGGTTTCATCTGTATTTTGCAGTTCAATCGCAGGCTGCCAAGCCATTTGGTTATTGCGCTCTACTCTATACAGATCGTTGAAGATTCGATCCATTTGGCGGTGAAGAGTGTCTACTTCTTGGAACGGTTGCCAACGAATCAGAGCCATGTGTAAACTCCTCCCTTCGCACTTATTCATGAACATTTGATTTACACTCTTCTATGATGCCGAGACTCAAACCTATAGTCAGTGAGGGTAACCAGATTTAGACAGGGGGATTTACCCGGCCAATTGCAACTGAGACGCGCTCCTGGGTAACTGAGAAACCGGAACTGCACTCTGGAGGCTAGAAGACTGATAAAGTCATCGTTTATTGCGTCCACCGCTGACGTCTGCACTGAAGGGGCTACGTTAAAGAATTTAAAGTTCTGTAACCTGTTGTCTAAGGGGGTGAAAGCCCTGCGGTAAACTAGCCCTTGATTTATTCCTGAGTTTCAATCGCTCAAGTAGTGAAAAACTCTCGTTTGGAGTAGTTATTCAATGTCTCATACCGTCAAAATTTACGATACCTGCATTGGTTGCACCCAGTGCGTCCGGGCTTGCCCAACAGACGTTCTAGAGATGGTTCCCTGGGATGGCTGTAAAGCCCAACAGATTGCCTCCTCTCCTCGCACAGAAGATTGTGTAGGTTGCAAGCGGTGCGAAACTGCATGCCCTACTGACTTTCTGAGCATCCGGGTTTACCTGGGGGCAGAAACCACTCGCAGCATGGGTCTAGCTTACTAAGCAACTCATGTCAGGATTGGAAGTGCCGATAAAAAGCACGCTTAATCACACTTAGTTAATGAATGGCACTGGCTTAAGACGCAATGGGGCAGCGTTAGCTACCAAACTACTGGGGTTTGGCGCGTCAACTTGTACTTGTGTCTGTGCCATTCTGCATAAACAACATTTGAGTCGAACTATCGAGGGAGCAATTTGCTCCCTTTTTTTCTGAGGGGTAGAAGCTGAACTGGGAGGATTCAAGTCAAAAGCTTCTTGACGTTATTGCGATCGCCCAGTAGCTTGTATCAAATAGGATGTTAAATCCTTTAGGATGTTAAATCCTTGATATGAGTAACAGGAGTGTACTCTTAAGATGTGCGGAATCGTTGGTTATATCGGCACCCAAGCGGCTACAGACATTTTGATGGCAGGGTTAGAAAAACTGGAGTACCGGGGCTATGATTCCGCTGGAGTCGCCACTGTCTGGGAAGGAGAGATTCACTGCGTTCGGGCAAAGGGCAAACTTCACAATTTGCGCGAAAAGCTGGAACAAATCGAAAGCCCTGCACGCATCGGCATTGGACACACTCGCTGGGCAACTCACGGGAAACCAGCAGAATACAATGCTCACCCGCACACCGATACGGCAAGACGGATTGCCGTGGTGTTAAACGGAATTGTGGAAAACTATCGGGAATTACGCGAGGAGTTGAAACAGGGAGGACACGAATTTCGCTCTGAAACGGATGCGGAAGTGATTCCCCACCTAATTGCCGAGTTTCTCTCGAAATCGCCTACTCCTGCCTCTCAGCACATCAGTCTTCTACTAGAAGGGGTACGTAGCGCAGTCAATCGGCTACAGGGAGCATTTGCGATCGCGGTTATCAGTGCCGACTACCCCGATGAACTGATTGTCGCACGACAACAAGCCCCGATCACGATTGGTTTTGGGCAAGGAGAGTTTTTCTGTGCCTCGGATACACCAGCCTTGATACCCCATACCCGTGCTGTGCTGACGCTGGAAAATGGGGAACTAGCACGACTGACGCCTCTAGGAGTGGAAGTATATAGCTTTGCAGGCGATCGCCTCAAGAAAGTTCCGCGCACCCTGAGTTGGAATCCCATCATGGTAGAAAAGCAGGGATTCCGACACTTCATGCTCAAGGAAATCTACGAGCAACCTGGCGTCGTGCGGACGTGTTTGGAGTCTTATCTCAATAGCAATTGGAGTGCAGAGGCAAAGAGTGTAGAGACAAATGGGGGTGCGCCGACAAAAGCATCCCGGAAACCGATTCAGTTAGACATACCCGGTTCGCTCTACGAGAATTTAGAACAGATTCAGATTCTCGCCTGCGGCACCAGTTGGCATGCTAGTTTAGTCGGGAAATACCTGTTAGAGCAACTGGCTGGAATTCCCACCATGGTGCAGTATGCGTCAGAGTTTCGCTACGCACCAACGCCACTAACGGCGAATACCTTAACCATTGGCGTTACCCAATCTGGCGAAACAGCCGACACGTTGGCCGCGCTGGATATGGAAAAACAGCGTCGCAGCCATTTGGAGGCTAAATATCAGCCGCGACTGTTGGGGATAACCAATCGCCCGGAAAGCTCTTTGGGTCATATGGTGCCTCACTTGATCGAAACTCATGCGGGAATCGAGATTGGCGTCGCTGCCACTAAAACGTTTGTCACTCAACTCGTGGCGTTTTACTGTTTAGCGATCGACTTAGCCTACCATCGTCAAACTTTACTCCCCTCGCGCATTGAGGAAATTTTGCTAGGGCTGCGGCAGTTGCCAGCACAGATTGAGCTGATTTTGGAGAGTCAAGAGCGCTATATCGAGGAATTAGCCCATAACTTCGCCGAAACGCAAGACTTTATCTTTATCGGACGCGGGATTAATTTCCCCATTGCTTTAGAAGGGGCGTTGAAGCTAAAGGAAATCAGCTATATTCATGCTGAAGGTTATCCGGCAGGGGAGATGAAGCACGGACCGATCGCGTTGTTGGATGCTAAAGTGCCAGTAGTCGCGATCGCGATGCCCGGTACGGTTTACGAGAAAGTCCTCTCCAACGTTCAGGAAGCTAAAGCGCGGGATGCTCGTCTGATTGGCGTGACGCCGATGAACGACCATGAGGCAGCGGAGACGTTTGATGATTTGTTGCCTGTACCAGTAGTGGAAGAGTTGCTTTCACCGATTCTCACTGTCATTCCATTGCAGTTGCTGGCGTATCACATTGCAGCACGGCGAGGCTTGGATGTAGACCAGCCAAGGAATTTGGCGAAGAGCGTCACTGTTGAGTAGTACGCATGTACTATTATAGGGAATTCGTAAACTGAAAAAACGGTTAAACAATTTAAAAAACGATTGAACAATTTCTCCAGCCGAAGTTAAGAGTTTACCATTGGCTGATTTGGCTATTACGTTATCCAAACAGCCAACGGTGAAAAGGATATCACGGATGATGTCTTGGAGCTGGGTGGGGACAGAGTTGGAGCTATTCCGCCTGGTTAGTCAAGATAATGGCTGGAAAATAGCCAATGAATTCAATGTCCACAATAGTGGCTTAGGGGCAAATCGAGTGAATGCGATCGCGATTAGTACAGGTGACTCTGGTGAGACTAACTTGTGAGTAGGAGCGCCTTCGAGATTGAGTTGTTACAGCTATTAACCATTGCGGACTGCTCTTCTATTTGTCCAAAGTCCAATCGTCAACCCAACCTATAAGATAAGCGATCGCACTGGACTGATTCACGGCGTAGCCGCGCATTACAGCGCATTCCCGTACAATTCTAAATTAGGCTGTGGACTTAGGTAGGATTGTTTTTTTAATCCATGAGTCGAACTTGATTAAGTCACCTCTACCAAGATGGGTGTAAAGCATAAATTCTGGAATTGGTTCACTATTTTTTAAAAAACGTTCAACTTTTGATTTGTAGCTATCTTTAATGCATCCCAGTATAATTTCTTTAGCTTCCTTATATTGGCTGGGACGTGCTTCTCGATTCCTGCATTTTAGTTGCCACTCAGCGCGAATCTTTATATACTTATCACGTTCCAAAACATCCAAACTAAACTTTTCAAATACTAGATCTAGCAGATCATCAATATATGAAGTACGAATATTATGTGAAATGAAATTCATCCAACTTTCATGCATTCCATGACTTGCCGCATATGAGAGATTATTCAAGATGCGGAAATATAAAATAAATCCTTTATTTATGGAAATGGGCAAGAAGGTCGAAAGAACAGAAAAACTTCCTGTTTCAAAAAAAGCTTGAGCAATCGTATTTGCATTTCCATATAGCAACCGCCAAGACGGTTAGGACGTCAACTCAGGGTATTATC
>DATNPC010000908.1:0-14176 GCA_036703375.1 Allocoleopsis sp. | reverse complement strand
ATTCTAAGATATCGACAACTTTCTGGACAGGAGATGCTGCTTTATTGGTCAGTTGTACTTTGTCAGTTGTCAGTTGTTGTTTTGAAATACTACCGACAACTGATAACTGACGACTAACACGCGAAGCAGCAGGAGAGGCCAGCAACAGTTCTATTAACTCGCGATAAACGGGTTCTACCTGTTCGCGGAAGTCAAGCTGCAACTCTCGATTAGCCGCCACAATGTCGCCACGAATCGTTTGTAACGCGGCGATGGCTTGTTCGTAGGCTGCGATCGCTTTTTCTCGCTCGCCAATAGCGTTCAAAATCCTGCCCGCCTGCCACTGCCAGCGATACAGGCTGTCGGGTGCGCTGACTTGCTGGGCTGCGAACTCAGCTTGTCGCGTCAACTCCATCGCTTTGCTGTAGTCACCCGCTGTTTCGGATAACTGCCCTAAACTCCCCAGGGCAAAGGATTGAGTTCTAACATCCCCAATCGTCTTTGCAATCTTTAAGGCTTGCTCTAGAAGCGTTGCAGGTTTTAAGTTGGAACGATTCGCGTTGAATGGTCGAGCTTTTAGCTGCTGTGCCAAGTTAATCAGAGCATAAGCTTTTTCCCGCGACATTGGTTCGGCAGCCAGTAGTTCCTGCACTCGCTGCCAATGTCTCGCGATTAAATCCCAGTCGGGTGTCGAGGATTGTTGTCGCAGGTGAGCCAAATTCATTAAGGCTCTGACTTCGTCCAACCTCGCCACTCCTGCTGCTGCTTGCGCGCTTTGCTCAAACAGTTTCCTCGCTTCCGCTCGATCTTGACTGACAGCTTGAGTGAGACGGGCTGCTTCTCTGTCGTCGCCTTCTAACTCTGCTGAGTTTGCCTGATAGCGATAACGCTCGGCTCGGCTCACATAAACGTTTCCTAAGTTATTCAGAGCGGTTGCCATGTATTCGGCTCGATTGAATTCACGGAAAATGTTAAGGCTTGCTTGGTGAGCGGTTATAGCAGCGTCATAGTCACCTAAACTCCATTGAGCCTTCCCCATCGCACCCCGTGCGGCTGCTTCGGTTAATCGATCGCCATTTTTACTCGCTAGTTGAGCCGCCTCATCCAACAAACTTATGGCTCGTCGCTGTTGGCCCAAATCGATGTAAGCTTGACCTTGTTCGGTTAAGAGTTTCGCCAAGAGTTGGCGGGTTGCGTCTGTGTTTTGAGCGCGATAAATTTGAATCGCTTGTTCCCAGTGACGGATTGCCCGATCCAGATGCCCCGTTTTTCGATAGGCGATCGCTAAGTTACTGTAGACAATGGCTTTATCGAGTGGCGCTTCAATTTTTGGTAGAGCTTGTTCCCAAAGTGCGATCGCTTGAGCAACGTTTCCTGCTTGATAAGCTTTAACTCCCTGTTCCACTAGTTGTGCTTGCGAAGCAGAGATAGTTGCTGGTACTTCTGCGGCAACAACTGAGCTGTTGACTCGTTGGCTTAACCCCGTCTGCAAGACCAAACACAACACGAAACTCGCGAAGAATAAAATACTCCAGACAATCCAACGCCGCCAATGTCTGAACATTTTCCCGTCTATCGATTGGAATAAATGTATTCTATTAATAACAGGTGAAATCGAGTATAAATTTAGAGAAATTTCTGAATCTGTAGATTCATGCAATGCAAGCCATGTATTTTAGGCAGATTCTGACCCTGACCAGCTTATTTTCTCTCACTTGGAGTTCTGTAGTCTTAGCGCAGGACAGGCTACCCGTTGAACAGCCGCAACAATTACCATCTCCTCCCTTGCCAGTTGATAGGTTAGAAGTTGCAAGTTTAAATCCGTCTTCTCCTCTACAAGTTTCCAACCTGATAACCGTTGAACCGGCACAATTGCTCCCTTCAATCCAACAAATTTGTTCCCTACAGACTTGCCGAATTGCTCCCTTCAAATCGGCAAATTTGCCCCTTTCAAATCGGCAAACGTTTAAACGATCTAATCCTCAAATCGCACAAACTAATCCTGATATCCCACCTGGCGTCCTAGAACCGACACGCCCCAGCCTACCCCCATTGCCTGCTACACCGCCAGAGACTCCTACACCGATTCCTCCACTGACACCACCACCGGAAACTCAACCAATTCCACCGCCAGAATTGGGAGTTACCGTTAAGGTGAAACGAGTTGAGGTGCTAGGCAGTACAGTCTTCTCACCCGCCGAATTAGAGGCTGCTGTCACATCTTTTATTGGTAAAGATGCCACCTTTGAAGAACTTTTAGCCATTCGCACGGCAATTACGAAGTTATACACCGATAAAGGTTACACGACTTCAGGCGCATTCTTGCCACCCCAAGATGTCACGGATGGTGTGGTACAGGTTCAGGTGGTAGAAGGGGCAATTGAAAAGATAGAAATTGAGGGCTTGAGCCGTCTGCGAAGTAGCTATGTGCGATCGCGAATTGGCTTAGCCATAAAACGGCCTGTGAATCTGAGCCGCTTAGAAGAAGCGTTACAACTATTGCAACTCGATCCGCACATTAATACCGTGCAGGCGGAACTATCCGCAGGGACTGCCCCTGGGTTAAGCGTATTAACGCTCAATGTTAAAGAAGCGCAACCCTTAGCCGCATCACTGAGTGTCGAAAATCGTAATTCTCCCAGCGTAGGTTCAATCCAAGGGACGGCAGCGATTAGTCATAATAATTTACTAGGTTCTGGCGATCGCTTGAGTGCAGAGTATGGGAAGAGTGAGGGCGTTAATACCTATAACTTTAGCTATGCCATTCCTCTCAATCCTCGCGATGGCACCTTGAGTGTCAGTTACGACCATAGCAGCAGTCGTATCATCGAAAAACCCTTTTCCGAGTTCGATATTAACTCTGACTCTTACACGTTTTCTCTCGGCTTCCGTCAGCCGATTATTCGGACTCCTACTACCGAGTTTGCCCTTGCTCTGTCTCTCGACTCACGGCAAAGCGAGACGTTTTTATTCGGCGATCTTCCCTTTTCGTTTTCTCCAGGCCCAGAGAATGGTAAATCTAAAGTTACAGTGCTGAGATTTACCCAAGACTGGATTAATCGTTCTTCTAATCGAGTTTTAGCGGCGCGATCGCAATTTAGTTTTGGTTTGGATGCTCTCGATGCTACTGTCAATGATATTGGCATTGATGGGCGCTTCACGAGCTGGTTGGGTCAATTTCAGGTGGTTCAATCGTTGGGTGGAGGAGCCATCTTAATTGCTCGGGCTGGTGCTCAACTCACCCCCGATGGACTTCTACCCATCGAACAATTTAGTATCGGTGGAATTGATACCGTGCGAGGTTATCGACAAAATGAACGAGTTGCCGATAATGGAATTGTAGGTTCAGTCGAAGTGCGCTATCCCATTATTCGCAGTCCCGATCGCATTGGTATTATCCAACTCGCTTCTTTTTTCGATATCGGTACCGTTTGGAACAATCAGGCTGACGTTGCCAGAGAAATTTCTAGCCCTAGTACTCTTGCCAGTGTCGGTGTAGGCTTGCTCTGGCAGCTTGACCCTTACGTATCTGCTCGCCTAGATTGGGGTATTCCCCTAATCTCAGTTAGCGATGGGGGGGATTCGCTTCAAGACAACGGCATTTCATTTTCCATTCGGTTTCAGCCTTTTTGAGCAGACAGGCTACTTAGGAGCCGCGCATCAATAAGTTACCTCCTAGGAAAATAAGGCAGAGGGCAGAAGGCAGAAGGCAGAAAGGTCTTATCAATACGAATTTTCATGTGTGGTGGCGGCAATTCTGCCATGAGGGACTGTTTTGAAAGTGATAGAAAAAGGTGAAAAGACACTATAGCAAGATTTGCTCTTGCATTCTTCCTCTTTTCTCAGGTAAAAATAGTTCACAACTAGGGAATTTGTTACATAAATAGCGCCAGAGGGAAGCTAAACACCCAGCATTATTGGACGACCATCCTATATATGAGATCGGGACTTACGCACGAACGCCATCTGTAGGGGCAATCCCCCCGTGGTTGCCCCGTTTTTACGCAAGATGTAGGGGCAATGCGTAAGTCCTAAGATTCTATTGCTGCCATTGGGCACAATAGGAACCAAAGGCAATATCCTCTAGGATTGTGGTTGCGCTCTCTGGTCGCCAACCTAAATCCGCTATGGCTCTGGTGCATGACACCTGATTATTAATGGAGAAAAACGTCGTTAAAGATAAGCCCCATGCCTGAATGGCTTCTTCCTTCGACATTCCTTTGACTGCACAGCCAAGTAAACGAGCTATTGCTTCGGAGATCGCTTTGACGCTAATTCCTGATTCAGAAACTGCATGATACACAGCTCCAGCTTGCCCTTTTTCTAAAGCAAGTACATACATTTTGGCAACATCATCGACATGAATGACTGAGTATTGGTAATCTCCTGGTTCAACAAACCGTGCTACGCCTGCTTGCTGTGCATTCTGAATCAGAAAGGGAATAAACTGACTGCTACCGTGACCGTAGACAAAAATAGGAAGACGTAAGGCAATACTGCGAATGTTTTGCTGTGCCGCTTGAACAATAGCCTGTTCAGCAGCTGCTCTAGAGGCTAGCGCATCTTTAGGAAGAATAATTTCACTGTCATCGATGATGCTATCGCCAGTATCTCCTAGCAATCCTGTCCCAGAAGTGGCAACCAGAGGTTTTCCAGAGCCAGCTAAGGCATCGATAAACGTTGCAATCGCCGTTTGTTCCACTTTGAGAGCCCCCTCAATATCACTAAAGTCGTGAATAAAGGCAGTATGAATTACACCGTCTGCTGCACGCGCCGCTTGGGCTAAGGTTTGAGTGTCTCGTAAATCACCGAGCAGTGGTTCAATACCACGATGCTTGAGTTTGTCAGCCGATGCTTCTGTTCTTGCCAAGCCTACAACCGTATGCCCTGCTGCTTGCAACTGTTCAGCCACTAATGAACCGATGTACCCCGTTGCACCTGTAAGAAAAACTTTCATGGTTGGCTGCCTGATTCCGTGTGAGAGTGTGAATGTGAATACGAAACCTTAATTTCAAGCTATCAGGCAGCTCAAACTCAAACCAGAACGAACTTATACTGGTATTGACACTACCAGGTTGCGAGCCAAGGTCAAGCGATGGCAACGAATAAACCACACCTCAAAGAACTCGCCGATTTTCTGAAAACACGCCGCGCTCGCTTGACCCCTATGGATGTGGGCTTACCTAGTGGAACACGCCGTCGCACCCCTGGATTAAGGCGAGAAGAAGTGGCTCAACTGGTCAACGTCAGTACAACTTGGTACACCTTCTTGGAGCAAGGGCGTGACATTCGAGTGTCTGCCCAAGTATTAGAAAGTCTCGCTCAGGCGCTTCGATTAACATCGGAGGAACGCACTCATTTATTTATGTTGGCGTTGCAGCAATTGCCGCCAGAAATTCCCCATGGCAAGAACACGGTTAGCCCTGCAATTGAGCGCATGTTGGAGCATCTAGCACTCTGCCCAGCTTATGTGGTGGGGTATCGGTTTGACATTTTGGCATGGAATCAAGCGGCTTGTGCCTTGTTTGGCGACTTTAGCAGGATGACAACCCGTGAGCGTAATAAACTCTGGTATTTCTTCACCAATACTGCTTATCGTCAGATGCTTATTGATTGGGAAGGACATGCTCAGTTTATGCTGGCACGGTTTCGTAGTATCTGTGGGCGTTACCTGGGAGATGCTCAACTCATTGAGTTAGCAGAAGATCTGAAAAAAGCCAGCCCTGAATTTCGGCAGTGGTGGCCACGACACGAAGTCCAAGGAAATTTGACAGGTTGCAAGGCACACGATCATCCGCTCGTCGGACATTTGGTGTTTGAATACTCTTTGTTTCAAGTTATAGAAGCACCAGAATTAACGCTCGCCGTCTATACTCCTTTGCCTGAATCTGGCACAGCCGAGCGACTCCAGCAATTGAAAACCCTTATGTTGAAAAAACCAGCCTAGATAGGGTTCACAACTATGAATAGAAGCTCGCTCGACAACAATAACTGTTGGTCGATCTACGGCAGGCAAGCCAGCATTTATAGCGATCAGCAGTCAGCTTTCAGCGGTCAGCTAATCCGGCTAGACCAGGAAAACCCTTCTGTCAAGTACGTTGGAAATCTTACACCACTTCTTTGATGTCCTAATCGTCTTGGCGACTGCTATATACAAGCAACACTCCCTTGCAGCTTTCAGAAAGCCTCTCACACGTTGATTGGTTTCCATACCTTGATTTGAACTGCATTTAGGGAAATTGATGCCGAAGCTTCCGCTGCTGAATGGGAATTTCAATGGCAAACTCAGTTCCTTGTCCTAGGACTGAACTACAGCCCAATTTTCCCTGGTGCTTCTCTACCACGATTTGATAACTAATCGCTAAGCCTAGACCCGTTCCTTTTCCCATCGTTTTTGTCGTAATAAAAGGGTCAAATAACTGTTTCTGAACTTCTGGAGATATACCGGGTCCGTTGTCTCTAATCTGGATAGAGACGCGATTCGCGTCAATAGCTTGGGTGTGAATCCAAATCGTTGGACTCTTTTGTGTTATCAGTTTTCTATTGTCGGTCGTCTCGTCCTCCATTCCTGAGAATGACCCCTCGATCGCTGACTCATCTAACGCATCGATCGCATTGGTGATAATGTTCATAAATACTTGATTCAAGGGGCCGGGATAACACTCGACTAGGGGTAATTGCCCGTAAGATTTAATGATATTAATGGCAGGACGTTCGGGCTTTTCCTTCAAAAAGTTCTTTAAAATCATCAGCGTGCTATCGATACCGTCATGGATATCGACAATTTTGACTTCGGCTTCTTCCGGGCGGGAAAAATTCCGCAGCGATCGCACCAGCTCAACAATGCGATCGGTTCCTACCTTCATAGAATGGAGGACATGAGGTAGATCTTCAACCAAGAATGGTAAGTCTACGTCTTCCAAAAAAGCCTTAAGTTCTGGTGTGGCTTGAGGATATTGCGCTTGATATCGTTGCAATACTGCCAGTAAATCGTCCGTATAATCTTGGACGTGAATCAGGTTGCCATAAATAAAACTCAGGGGATTATTGATTTCGTGTGCCACTCCCGCTACCAACTGACCCAAACTGGACATTTTTTCGACCTGTACCAGTTGCATCTGAGTTTTCTGTAATTCGTGTAAGGCTTGTTCTAACTGACTTGCCTTCTCTGTGAGTTGGGCTTGCGATCGCTCCAAAATTTCTTGTGCTTGCTGACGTGAGGCAATCTCTTGTTGCAATTGTCGCACCGTCTCCCTGAGTTCGGTCGTTTGCTCCTCAACCCTGGTTTCTAGCTGTTCGTTGAGTTGCTTGAGCGTTTGTTCCATCTGTTTGCACTCAGTAATATCCAGCCAGGAACCGATGATGTCCTGAGGGTTGCCTGCCTCGTCCCAGAGAACCTTCAACTCATCATGAATCCAGCGATACGCTCCGCTTTTGTGCTGAAAACGATATTCGTGAATGCCATATCCCTTTTCTAACAGGCACGATAACGGCAGAATGTGCTCTCGATCGCCTGGATGGACATGGTTAATCCAAAAGTCGGGATTTTCTAAAAACTCTTGTTCCGCATAGCCAAACTGGGCAGTAAAGTTCTCACTGACGATGGTTGCGGCATAATCTCCTGTTGCCTTAAAACTATACAGCACGGCAGGGCTGGATGAAAGTAAATGACGCTGCAACTGCTGCTGAGTGTGTACTGTTTCTATCGCCTGGTAAGGGTCTGCAATCTCTACGAATATACCGTGCCAGAGAATATCCCCATTCGATAATTTTTCCGGGCGGGAAGTCCCCTGAATCCATTTAATTTGCCATTCAGGCAGAACGATGCGTCCTTCCCATTTCCACACTTGCAAGGTTTCAGCGGCAACAGTAATCGAGTAGTCAAAGGCGGCGCGATCGTCGGGATGAATGGCTGAGAGTAGAAGATCGGCATTCGCTTCGATCGCTTTTGCTTCTAAGCCAAACAGTTCGCAAGAGCCGGAACTCATAAACGGGAAAGATACCCAGCCATCGGCACTCAGCAAGAACTGGTAGAGCGTGCCTGGTACGAGCTGTAGGAGTTGCTGGCAGAGAGCTTCCCGTTGAAGCGTCTGAGCTGAGTCTTGCAATGTTGAGGCTGTTCTCTTGGCCCGGAGTTGTCGTTCCATATAGCTGGTTAGCTTGATAGTTCAGAGCAATTGGAGCACCGGGTCTCACCAGATTATATTCAACAAAAAAAAAGAGTGGGATATTGAGTGCGATCGCTTTACCTACTCTTTATATTCTCTGGCTGTATTTTTTTGAGAACGTTTAAGTTCTCATCTCAGTCCCACCGCTCAGCGAACAGCAACCAACTGCTCGCTGTTCAGCCAGGAACAAAAAAAAGCGATCGCTCCTGCCAGGTTTACCTGTTTGAGGCGCGATCGACTTTAATGGACTCAGTTGGCGCTTAGATATCTTGTTCGCTCAACTCACGAGTCATGTGGTCAAACGGCTGATCGATGAAGGCGGTATTCGTTACACCCGCTTCGGCCGCTGTAGCTTTAACGATGTCTTTCATGATCTGGATACCGCGAACGGTTGGCCCAATGGGTACTCCCAACGAGTTGTAAGTTTCCCGCAGGCCTTGTAACACCCGCTCATCTAGGACATTGGTATCACCTGCAACTAGCGCATAGCTAGCATAGCGGAGGTAATAATCCATATCCCGCAAACAAGCCGCATAGCGACGAGTGGTGTAGGCATTGCCACCCGGACGAATCAACTCGGGCAGCTCATCAAATAATTGTGACCCTGCCTGCTTGACAATTGACGCGGCATTGGCATTGATGACTGCCGCAGCGGCAACCCGTGCGGTGCCCGTTTCAAAGTAAGACTTTAGTGAATCAACTGCATTGCGGTCTAAATAACGACCCGTCCCGTCATAATTCCTAATCAGGTTTGTGACTGCATCCCGCATCTAAATTGTTCTCCCAACAACAATCTGAATATTTCTATTTAAAGAGGACTGACGCACCTATGAAAAAATAAAAGGCTCTTGTAGGCCTTGCCGTCCCCCATTGCTCCTAGAGCAACATTTCTTTGTTATCTTCTCACGAAATGGAGAGAGTGAGAGGGGTAGTGAGGAAGAGTTACATCAGTCCTGTTTTATCTAATGATGGCACAAGCTGGGTCTGTGAAAGCGTCATCGAGTCGGGTTTTAAACGGGCGTCGTGCAAAGAACTACTTCCATTGCCCATTGGCAATGGCGAGAAATCCTGAGAATCGTAAGATTAGCGATTTCTGCGGTTAGCAAGGGCGAATTATCAGCACCAAACGATATCGCACGCCCTGTTTTTCTCGATTGGAAAACGATGAAAGATTATGTTAAAAAATATGAAGAATTGGGACTTAAGAGAAGGAACGCTGGGACTGACTTCCTCCACTTAAAGAAAAAGGCTTGGACTTAGACGAGGGAGGCAAAGCTGATTGACGCGCTCTAGAAAACTTGAGCCACCCGTTGCCTAGGATGGGAGATGGTACAAAAGCCAATTCGTGTGGATATCGCGGTTTGGGATCGTTGGCTAACCAGATGGGAGGCACCATCATCGGGTCGTATTCTGCGATCGTATCGACCACACCAGGATTAGCTTTGAGCTGCACCCGCTGGCCGGGTCTGAACTGGAGTGCCTCTTGCCGCTCGAAATCATCATCTCTGAGTTCAGAATTCATGCTTCACCCTAAAACCGTAGCTTTCGCTACAATTCTAAGTTTTTAGAAATGCGTTTGACGATACAGTGTTAATTTTGCTACATATTTTAACTTTTAGGTGTGAGTGCAGACATAGTCCAAGAGATTCTGTAACAATCGATACAAAATATACGACTTTCTATCCATAGGATGAGTCAGGGGAAAATGAGTCCAATAAAAAAGCAGCGGTGCTTGTGCTCTTCGCTCGTCGTAGCGGGACTTAGCCCAGGGTTAGCAACAGTAAACCGCCTCAAAGCGCGATCGCACTAGCGCAACCCTGCTTGTTCGCATCACCCTGACACTACTGATTTGGACATTTGCTTGGGTGGCTACTTTTTGAGGAGAATACTTGACCCTGTCTAGTTAGGGTTGTAGCCCTCTATCGAAAACTTAAGAGTTCCCTAATCAACGCCCGTTTCCAGTTGTGCCAAACTTGACCGTATTATTGACTGTCGATCAATATCGTTAAACTATCTGTTCCCTTTTTAAGCAGTAGTCAAGCTGAAACAAGGAGTCGTTCATGCCTGAAACCCCACAAGAAGTCCTAAAGCTGATTCAAGATCAAGACATCAAAATTATTGACCTTAAATTCATTGATATGCCAGGAATCTGGCAGCACTGCTCGTTCTACTACAATCAGCTCGACGAGAGTTCATTTACCGACGGCGTTCCCTTTGACGGCTCCAGTATTCGGGGTTGGAAGGCGATTAACGAATCTGACATGGCTATGGTGCCCGATCCAACAACGGCTTGGATTGACCCATTCATGCAAGAAAAAACTCTCAGCATGATCTGTAGCATCAAGGAGCCACGCACCGGGGAATGGTACAGCCGCGACCCTCGGACAATTGCCCGGAAAGCCGTTGACTTCCTTAATTCCACTGGTCTTGGGGATATGGCTTATTTTGGTCCAGAAGCTGAGTTCTTCGTGTTTGAAGATGTCCGCTTTGACCAAACCGAGAACACAGGCTTCTACTACGTAGACAGCGTGGAAGGTCGCTGGAATTCCGGTCGGGAAGAAGCGGGTGGCAACCTGGGATATAAGCCTCGCTACAAAGAAGGTTATTTCCCCGTAGCACCAACGGACACGCTGCAAGATATGCGAACCGAAATGCTGCTGACCATGGCAGAGTGCGGCGTACCAATTGAAAAGCACCACCACGAAGTCGCGACAGGTGGTCAGAACGAGTTGGGTTTCCGCTTTGGCCCCTTAGTCGAGGCGGCTGACTGGCTGATGACTTATAAATATGTCATCAAAAACGTTGCCAAGAAATATGGCAAAACCGTCACCTTCATGCCCAAGCCACTGTTTAATGACAACGGCTCCGGGATGCACACTCACCAGTCTATATGGAAAGGTGGACAGCCACTGTTCTGGGGAGATGGCTACGCCAACCTGAGTAAGATGGCGCTGAATTACATTGGTGGTCTGCTCAAGCACGCCCCCGCTCTCTTGGCATTGACGAACCCCTCCACCAACTCCTACAAGCGATTGGTGCCTGGGTTTGAAGCTCCCGTGAACTTGGCATACTCCCAAGGCAACCGTTCGGCTTCCATTCGTATCCCATTGTCTGGTCCGAATCCCAAGGCTAAGCGCTTAGAGTTCCGTTGCCCCGATGCGACTTGCAACCCGTATCTTGCCTTTGCCGCAATGCTTTGTGCTGGGATTGATGGAATTAAAAACGAAATCGAGCCGGGTGAGTCTCTAGATGTAGATATCTACGACCTCAGCCCAGAGGAATTGAGCAAGATTCCTTCAACGCCTGCTTCTTTGGAAGCAGCGCTGGAGAATTTAGAGAAAGATCATTCGTTCTTGACGAATACAGGTGTCTTCACGGAGGACTTCATCCAAAACTGGATCGAGTACAAGCTGGACAACGAAGTGAACCCGATGCGCTTGCGACCTCATCCTTATGAGTTTGCTCTCTACTACGATGTCTAAACCATCACTGGAGTTACGCTACTGCCTGGATTTGATGACTAAACTCAGGTTTTAGTCTCAGCTTAGGACTGACGCAAACTCCCTTTTGAACCACCATGAGTAGGGGCGCACTGACGTGCGCCCTTTCTATATGTGGAGTCCCTGCGTAAGTCCTGAGCCAACCGCCAAGTAATGCCGTATTAGCCACCTTTTTTCGGTGGCTTTTTATTTTTTTGCAGAGCATGGGTAGAACTCTCTGCATCTACCGAATGCCAGCTGTTCGATCGCCAAAATTACGTTACGATCGGAAAAATAACTTTACAAAACAACATTAAAAATCATGACAGTTGCTTATCCCCGAAAATTGAATAATACTTTGGGTGCGCGTGACATTATGAAGAATGTGGTGCGCGATCGCGAAATTCACCTACTGACCCTCAACCGCTACCGCTACAGCGAGCAACGCAGTTGCAAAGACTTAACCGACTTAATCGAACAGCTCAACGGTCAACCCAAGGAACTAGTGCGGGATTTGTCCCATCACATTTCAGATGAAGCTCGTCATGCCATGTGGCTGACCGATTTGTTGGTCGAGCTGGGAACTGAGGTCGGTACTCCACCTGGAGTTTCCTATATTAATGAATTTGAGCGGTTACTCGACAGCGAGCAGAAAAATCCTGACCAAGATAGGGATGACTTTGTGATTTCTTCGTTGGCAGCAATCAACGTTACAGAAAAGCGTGGTTGTGAATACTTCTCCGCCCACATTCACGCTTTACAAGCAGCACCGCAAACGGAGGAAAACGTCAAAATTCGGGAAACGATTGAACGGATTTTTCCAGAAGAAGCCGGTCACGTCCGTTGGGGGAACCGATTGCTGGCAGAAATTGCGAAGAAAAGCCCAGAACATCGCCAGAAAGTCGAGCAGGCGAAGCGCAAGTATGCCGCAATTGAACAGGCTGCGTTTGAGTCAGGTATGGATATCATGGCTGGTGCAGAATTACGCCGAATCAACCACCTTGTAGAGATTGCCAACACGATGCCGCTTTGGCAGCGTCCGCAGTACTTGATGGAGCGGTTGCCACAAACGTTGCTTGCTCCCGATTTACAAGTTACCCGGATTCAGGCAGCACAACGAGCATGGCAGCGCGACCCCAAAGCGTTTATGGAAAAATTTGTGCCAATGTTCTTGAACGGTCTGAATAAAACTCACAGCCAAAACAAGAAAGCTGCTGCCTAATCCCCTCCCCGTCTGATACTTGAATTTCAGACGGGAATTAACCCCACTCTAAGGAAAGACTTTCCAGTATCTGTGTACCAAGAAGGTCTTTCACGGGCGATACTGATTTTGGAGCAAATCCATACGGAGGTATCAACCGACGCCTATGACTACCAAACAGCCAAATTCTGAAACAGTTTCCACCTCAAGCCTGTCAACTGAGGAGATGGTCAGCAACGAATTAATTGAGGATTCCGCTAGCGTCAACTATGTGGAGGTCATTGAGACGGTCATCTCCAGCTTGGATCAAGATAATACCGCGATGGTGAGCCAAAGCGAAGATGGTTACATGTGGAAGTTTAAGTACGGTAGCGTGGAAGTATTTGTCCAACTGACTGGTTCTACTGATGATGACACGTTCACCGTTTGGTCTTCAGTGCTTCCGCTTCCTGCGAAGAATGAGCCACAGTTGATGCGTAAGCTGTTAGAGATGAACTGGTCGGATACGTTTGAATCGTGTTTCGCAATCTTCAACGACCAAGTGGTCGTGTTATCGACGCGAACGGTTGCCGAACTATCGCCTGGAGAAATTTCTCGGGCAATTACTGTTGTCGCCACTGTTGCAGATGACAATGACGACGCCTTACAAGCAGAGTTTGGTGCAGCTTAACCTTTGGCACGATTAGCCAAGGTATAGGTCTGAGCGAAAGAGTAGAAAGCTGCGGGATGCCTCAAAACCACACCAGTCAAAATTCCCACTTGTCTTGGCGTTTGATACCGTTATTGCGGGAGTCAGGGCAAATCCAGATGGCAATTGACCGGTGGTTACTGGAGCAACACCAGGCGGGAGAGCATCCACCAGTTTTGCGTTTTTATACTTGGGCATCACCAACAATCTCGCTGGGATATCATCAACATCGGTGGTCTGCGTCCTGGCAGCAACTGGCCTGGCAAGGAATGCCGGTGCAGCTAGTGCGGCGTCCTACCGGTGGACGAGCGGTATTGCATCAAGGAGATTTGACTTACATGGTGGTCGCGTCAAGACTGCCGGGTAAGCGTCTTGATGCGTATCGAGCGATTTGTGAGTTTTTGATTCAAGGTTGGCGATCGCTTGGTGTTAGTTTACATTATGGTTCCGCCGGACGAGGCTATATTCACAATCCCAACTGTTTTGGCACGGCGACGGGTGCCGATCTAGTATTAGCCAGTGGCGACAAACTCATCGGTAGCGCTCAGTTACGGCGGGGCAATACTATTTTGCAGCATGGCTCGATGCTCTTAGAACCCGATACCGAGTTGTTTACTCAGGTATTTGGGGAAGCCGCGTTACCAGTGACGGATTTACCTAT
>DATNPC010000907.1:0-2335 GCA_036703375.1 Allocoleopsis sp. | reverse complement strand
AAAAGCGGCTATTGAAGGGATAGAGGGGATTCAAAATGCCCTGCGTGAATCCTTTCAAATGCGAAAAGAAAGTAACCAAGCAACACAGGCTTCTGAGGCTTCTGAAGAAATGGTGTCAGCAGTTGCCAGAATCGTGAATTTACCTATTGCCAATCGCTTGAATGGGATGGATGAGTTGAATGCTTATGTAGAGGCAAATCCAAAACAACGCTGCTCTCTAGGTTCCATTTCCAGCGATACACAAGAGTTACTTTCTGACAATATGCCACCAGGGACAAAAGTACAGGTTTTCTCCAATCGTTTGCCTGGTGGAATCAGTGCAGAACCGAAACGACAAGCCGATTCAATGGCAGCTTTGGCTTATCAATTGATGGCTGTTGGCGCAAACTTTCCGGCTGTTAAAAAACAAGACCCCATCTATTTGCACTTTGCATTACCCAAAGGCTCTTGTCCAGAACTGCTAAGAGTTTGGCGAGAACATTTACAAGAACTTGCTACAACAAATGCTGATGGAGGAACTGTATCTATTGATGAGCTTAAGCTTTATCGGGATGAAATGCTACAGTTTAAGGCTAACAAAGTTGTTGGTTTAGCCCTTCCTAAGCGACCCGAATTTATCCATACAACTGTTTTCGTTCCCGTTGTGTGGGGAGATGTTAATGCTTCTATCGCTTTACTCAAGTCGCTACGGTTAGCTTTAGAAATTTCTTTGCCGTGGTCTTTTGGTTTCCCTTTTATCATTAGTGCAAACCTGGAAGTTGAGCTATCTGAGGATACTTACGGACGAGTAGAAGGAATTCCAGCAGCACTTCAACCTTTACTTGGTAATGGATATTACAAGTATCGCCAGGATGCAGAGAGAATTCTTGAGCGACTGAGCTGCATCGGAAAACTTGCAATATCTATTGCCAGTATTCAGAAAGCTGATGATTGTTTGTACGATTTAGCTCGTGCGGCTGTACGGCCTCTTGACCTTTATTACGTCCTACTGCGTTGGACTTTACGAGAGCAAGATGAACCCAATCTCAGCGTCATTTGGAGTCGGATTAGTGACCCATTGCATACTTTACTGGAGAGCCTTATGCCCAATGACAATGCAAAGTTAACCGCTTATCTTAAAGAAGCTGCTCAAGTGGCGGCACAAGCAAGAATTTGGGGGAGTTCCTTCAAACGGACAGCTCAAGCTGAACCTTTTACAGCTTTTATGGCAGCAGTTCGTTCCCAAAAAAATTACATGGATTTAGACTTCATGTTTGCTGCTCTAGTCCAGCAATATCATACTCGCTTAGACCGCATTCGCGAGCATGGTGTGGGTGCAACTAAGTATGAGCAGGTTAAGCAGTATTACGAGGTTTTGCGAAACCTGTATGAGGAAGTTTATCAAGCTCGTCCAGAAAAGTTTTTATCTGACAAAAAGACGATTGAAGCTGCTTATCTATTTTTCTTAGAGGAAGCACGTCAGCAGTTAAAGAGCCAATCTGAAGAGAAGTCTGTTGAAACTACTACATCTGTTTAATTAGGAGATTGCCATGTCTATTCACAAACTCAATCCAGTTTTAGCCCAAACCTACGAAAATTTCCCCAAAGGTCGGTTTATCAGTTTAGTTGTTCTAAGGACAACTCAGTCTGAAACAATCTTTCGCACCGAGGGTTCTGGTGAGCCAATGTGTAGCGAATTTGTTCAAGCTGGTTTATCTGAGCCAACTATTATTCAACGTTTGGTAATGACTAAGCGCAAGCAAGTAGCACCTGAACGGCGATACGGGCGGGAATTTTTAAGAGCGCACGAGCTTTTATACCCCAATCCAAAAGATGGCTCTCTTTGTTCGTTAAATACTAATACACCTTGCGAAATGTGTGTAGATTGTTTTCTCTACGGCTTCGCTGCTGGAGGCGGTGGCGCACAGAAAAGTCGAATTTGGACTGAGGATGCTTTTAGTGTTTTACCTGCTACTGATGTTATAGGCGATCGCACAATTAACGCCATCTACGAAAATGGCACTATGCGTCTGAAGCGTGAGGAAGATACCAAAGCATCAACAGCTTTAAATACGAGTGAGTACATTAAACCGGGAGTTCATTTTCTTGATGTTGTTACGCTCAAAGATGTGACGGCTGATGAATTGCGATATGTTATTGGGAATACTCTGCTGACAACTCGCTATGGTGCTGTTTCCAGTCGGGTGGGGCGGATGGAAAATCAAATATTAGGAGTCTTTGGCAGCATTACCGAACTACCTAGCTCTCTTGAATTAGTGCAAGCTGTTTACGATGCATTGGAAAAGCCTTTAGAACATCCACTGAATGCTGAGAAGTTGGCAGCAGCAACCAAGCA
>DATNPC010000906.1:0-13007 GCA_036703375.1 Allocoleopsis sp. | reverse complement strand
TGACTAAACAGAACTATAACCAGTTCAAAAATACCTACAACACTTACGTTTCGCAAGGATATCTCACACGCTTTGTGGCTGGATATCAGTACTCTGGTAGCGCTTACTATGATGGCTTCTGGACGAAGTAGATAATTGAGTAGTTTAGTGCAAGGACTAGTTGCGATTAATCTTACTTAGAAGTCAATCCACTTTATCTTTATCCTCACTGCTTAAAGGGAGGATTTTTGTTGTATATAGCAATTTTGTTGATTTGGCAGCGAATTAAGGATAAATCTAGAAAAATATTGCATAAAATCTCAGGCTAAAACAGATAAGTAAATAGAAGTTCCAACTAACTCTATGCTCAAAGCTCTCTGTTTAACTACTGCTCTATCTATAGCCTGGATTCCTGGTTTATCCGGAATTGCCGCTAGCGAGACACTACCTGGAAATTTGAGTTCTTCTGTACTACCCAATTCTGTAATGGCTTCGGGTTCTTCCCATATAGCCAGCTCCCAAATAATATCGGTTCCAAATTCTGACAGCGATATGCTCTGTTATATGCATACTCCAGATGGCAGGGTATTAGATTTACAGGAGTTGTGCAAGAAATCAGTGAGACAAAGACAACAACAAGCCGCTCAACAGCAAGCTGCTCAACAGTCAGTACAAAATAATTCAGATCCCATCGGTACTATTTGCGATCCAACATGCAGACCTCTCTAGCCCCTACCCGGATTTCTTCAGCTTGGCAACGACTCAAAAGTCGCGAGATTAATTGTGAAGAAGCTCTCAAGCTTTTAGTTGATGAACAGAGAATAGTTAACCTCGATCTACTCGATCCAGAAGTGAGCTTTCGGTTCTTTCGCCAACTGCCCAATCGAAATACTCTGCCTCCGATTATTCCGCTGTTACTTTGGCGCAATTGTTACTACTTAGGAACTCCTGTTGCACTATCTGGAAAACATATTAAAAAAATAAGCGATCGCACTCTCACGGATATCAAAGTTATTCCTATTTCTGAGAAGAGCTATCGCACTTGGTGCCTGACTCAAACGTTCGATTCTAATAGCATTAATGCTTCGACATTAGTTAATCCGTTAACGGGTGAGGCAGAGGCTGAGGATATCAGTGAAGTCACCGAACTGTATCTCTCTAAAGCAAGCGACCAAATTAGTCGAATTAAAACGATTATTAGTGGTGCTTTACGCAACCGTGCCAGCGATATTCATCTAGAACCGTCAGAGGAAGGGTTACGAGTTCGCTATCGGATTGACGGCATTCTCCGCCATATTACTACCCTACCTCCGGATGTGTCTCGAAAAGCGATTGTTGCCCTTAAAGTGATGTGCAACATGGATATCGCCGATAGCCGTCGTCCTCAAGATGGACGAATTGCAGAAAGCTATTCATCTGGGGAGGAAACGGAACTAGGACTAGACATGCGCGTCTCGACTCTGCCCTGTGTCGGCGGTGAAAAAGCGGTGATTCGCTTACTCCCCCGGAAAAATCCCTTCTCCGGTTTGGAAGAGTTAGGCTTCTCGACTCATAAGCTAGAACTGTACAAAAGCTGGTTGGAACAGCCGCAAGGCATGATTATTCTTACAGGCCCAACTGGAAGTGGGAAAACCAGTACGTTGTATAACTCTCTGCAAGCGGTTGCGACCGAAAATGTCAACGTGGTTACGGTAGAAGACCCAGTGGAGTACGTGCTGCCCTCGATAACGCAAACATCCGTGCATGAGGCAGCAGGCATGACGTTTGCAGCCGGTTTGCGAGCGATTTTACGCCAAGACCCTGACATTATCATGGTAGGAGAAATCCGGGATAATGAAACCGCTGAAACCGCGATTCGAGCCGCCTTAACCGGACACTTGGTTCTGACTACCTTGCATACGAATGATGCCGTCAGTGCGATTCCCCGTTTGAAAGATATCGGCCCCGACCCCAGTTTAGTCAGCGATGCGTTGTTGGGAATTGTCGCCCAGCGGCTGGTGCGTAAAATTTGTCCTCACTGTTCTCAACCCTACACGCCTACAGACGCAGATTTACGCAAACTCAGTTTGTCGAAAGAAGAAGCTAACCCCAGTGCATGGCGTCAAGGCCAAGGTTGCTCTAAGTGCTTCCACTCAGGCTTTTTGGGACGGGAGGCAATTGTAGAACTATTGCCTGTGGACGACACAGTGCGGCAGTTGATTTACGAAGGAACCATGACGCAGTTGCACCGCTACTTGGATCAAAATAACTTTGATTCATTCCGAAAAGCGGCGATTGAGAAGGTGACGACCGGAGTGACGACCCTGACAGAAGTGCTGCGAGTCCTACCGCACAGTGCTTTGTATCGCAAAGGTTGAACGGCGATTTACAGCAGCCAATCAACCACTCAACAGGGCTTCAACAAATTCGTAGCTAGAGAAGGGACGTAAATCTTCAACGCCTTCGCCAGCACCAATAAACCGGATTGGCAACCCTAACTGCTTCACTACCGCTAGAGCAACACCCCCTTTAGCAGTTCCATCGAGTTTTGTCAATACGACTCCACTCAGTTTTGCCGCTTCTGAGAAGACTTGTGCTTGATTTAAACCATTTTGACCGAGAGTGGCATCAAGAACGAGGAGAGATTCAACTTTAGCGTCAGGGGCTTTTTTATCAATAATTCGTCGGACTTTCGCCAATTCCTCCATCAAATTTTTCTTATTTTGCAGTCGTCCGGCTGTATCGATTAGGAGCAATTCGGTGTTGCGAGATTGAGCAGCCGTAATAGCATCAAACACGACGGCGGCTGGGTCAGTATTTTTACCCGGATTGGCAATCACCTCTGTACCGCTACGCTCTCCCCAAATTTTCACCTGCTCTACGGCAGCTGCTCGGAAGGTGTCAGCTGCGCCAATTAAGCAGCGATAGCCGGATTTCTGGGCTAAATGGGCAATTTTACCAATGGTTGTGGTTTTACCCACTCCATTCACCCCAGTCATTAGCCAGATATTAAAGGTGTCTTTTTCGGGAACAAAGGTTGGGCTGTAGGAGTTCTGATACGGTTGGTCGAGTAAATCTCGGAGTATTTGCTTAAGATACGCGATCGCTTGCTCTGGAGGAAGTACTTCCTCGCGCAATTTGTTTTGCAGCGTATTGATAATGTAATCCGTCGCCTCAACGCCGACATCAGCCTGCAACAGCAGGGCTTCAATCTCCATTACAGCGTCTTGATTCAACGGGCCTTGACCGACGATCGCTTTGAGCTGGTTAATTAAACTGCGACGGGTTTTATCCAATCCCTGGCGCAAGCGCTTGAGCCAGCTAATTTCTTCGACTGAAACCTCTTCCGGGCGACGCCCCTGAGCTGCCAGGACTTGAGCTGACCACAAAAACCCTTCATCAAAAGCTAGTCCCGGAATTTCTGGTGTCTCCTCAACCGTCGTTGCTGCTACCTGCTGGCCGGGTGTTCTAAGGGGTTCGGGTTCGGGTAGGTCAATCGCGGTTTCTTTGAGGCGTTCCAGTCGTGCCTGTCGCTCTGCACTGGCTCGCGCCCAAATCGGTACCGGAGCAGCAGAAGATTCCTCCGCGACTTCTGCTGTTGATGGTGCTGCCTCGGTTTCTAGGGCAACGGCTTCTGATGATTCTGTGGCAACGGGTTCTGCTGTGACAGATGCAATAGTTTCCGTTTCCACGTCAGCCGATTCAACGGTTACAGGTTCGGCTGAGGGTGCCGTTACTGACTCAACGGCAACGGGTTCGGCTGAGACAGATGCAATGCGTTCTGTTTCTAAGTCAGCGACTTCAACGGTTATGGGTTCAGTTGAGGGCAGTGCGACTGACTCGGCCGCAACGGGTTCTTCCTGGGATTCAGCCGCTACAACCTCTGGTACTTCCTCTGGTAACGGTTCCGCTTCGGCGACTGTTGGCTCGGGTAACGCTGCCGTTTCGGGTTCTTCTGTTGCAACAGTAGTTTCTACTTCAGCTTCAGCAACAGTTGGCTCGACTAGAACAGGTTCTTCCGGTGTCGTTGCTTCAATTGTTTCTGCTGCGGACGGTTCTGTGGCTGTTTCGGTATCCTCAGCAGCTTGCTGTTGCTGTTGAATATTTTTGTAAGCTGCTTTCGCCCAGCTCAGGTAATCTTCAGCGACTGCCGATGACGACTCCTGTGTTGATTCATCGGGAACAGCTTCTCCTGGCTGTTCTGGAGCCGTTTGTTCCTGTTCAACTGGTAAATTTTCCGAAGGAGTATTCTCATCAGACCCGAACTGTCGGCGAAACCAATTAAAAACCATTGCACCTACTTGAGTGTAGAAGTATAAGTTATGAATTATGAAGTATAAATTTCGGCACGCGAACCGATCTTCTGGTAAGCGACCAGATACTTACATTGTTGGGCATTTTGTTAACTTTTTTCGCGGAAAGCGCTTGGGAGCAACCCCAAGGGAGATTGCTCCTCATCTCAACTATAAGAAATTTCTATTGCAGGCGGGCGGCGGTTTTTATCTGGTCAGTGACGCGGCGCAGTACGCCGTTGATGAATCGGTGTCCTTCTTCATCGCTGTAACGTTTGGCCAGCTCTACGGCTTCGTTAATCGCAACTCGCTCTGGCAGACCTAAGAACGAGATTTCAGCCACCGCAATCCGCAAGATATCCCTGTCAATCCGTGCCAAGCGGTTGAGCTGCCAATCTTGCAGTGCTTGGGTTAACGTTTCATCAATCTCAACCTGCCGGCGGTTGATCGTCCTGATAATTTCTAGTGCGTAACTGCGGACTTCCTGCTGATTCGTCAGTTGGATAACTTCCGGAATTTCTAAAGCAGTTCCCAGTCGGTTGATGGCTTTTTCTGCTAAGTCTATGGCATCAGCGACCATAGCTCTAGCACTTCGCACGTCGGTAGCGCGGGTTTCGCTCGACAGGAGGCGATCGCTTCCACGCTTGAGTTCGGCAGCAGCTGTCTCTAGAACATCCTGAATTTCCCCAGTGAGGGTACGGACTGCTGCTAGTACCAAATTATTGAGCTGTTGTGTATCTAGCCGATCTGAGGTATTCGGCATTTGAGAAAGGCTTAAAAGGGCCAGTTCGCGGGCAATTCTACGAGGTTGCATAAGGCTAGGGGAGGAGAGAAAGTATATAGATTAGAGCGAATTAGGGATTAGAGATAGTAGCACTTACCCTTGACCCGACGCTATTGCTTGTTTACTAAGCTAATTCTGACTAATAATCCTCAAGTCAGGAGCGTTCTAAAGTCTGAAATGAGGAATTAAGAGTTGGAGCAAACCAACTACTCGCTTCGCTTCAAACGTGCAGACAACCAACTTTCTTATCTTAAGCTTCTTCTGTTGGTAAAGCTTGCCGTCTCATATCGGGTAGAGGCTGCTCCAACGGTTTTTTTCCATAGGCTGTTTGAAGAGGTATTAAATTGGATGAGGCACTAGAGCTAACAATTCCCCCTGAAATGATAATCTTGAAGGCATCTTCTATCGACATCGAGAGATTGATTACTTCATCTTCAGGCACGATCGCATACCATCCCGTTGTGGGATTAGGAGTTGTGGGGATGAAGATACTCAACACTGGGCGAGTCATCTGGGATTGAATCTCAGTGCTTGTGGTTCCTGTCACAAAGGCAAGCGCCCACATGCCTGGTCGGGGATACTCGACCAAAATCACTCGTCTAAACTTGCCGTTAGTATCCTTTAACAAGGTTTCCAACAACTGTTTGAGCGTTTTGTAGACCGAGCCTGCCAATGGAATTGCCTGCAAAACCCGCTCGCCGAAATCGAGCAACCACCGCCCGACAATGTTGCGAGCCATCAAGCCAATGAGCAAAAGACCCAATAGCGGCACCGTTAGTCCCACCATCAAATTCAGCAGATTGACCAGAATTGGGTGCAGGTTATCGTAAGGATTGATTTGCTTGGGAATACGAGTGAGAAAATCAATGACCCAAGTGGCGATCGTAATCGTGAGCCAGATTGTGGTAGCCAGAGGAATCACTACCAACAAACCTGCTATTAGGTCATTCTTTAAGTCTTGCTTGATGCGTTGGATCACAGAGCACCAATTCTCCTTACATTTGCTCTTAAAGTTTGGCTGTTACCACCTCAATCGCGAACTCGATTCGGCGTAGAACCTGTTTGGAAACGTTGACCGACTTAAAAACGCGATCGCGACAGAGAAATCCTCAATGGAGTTGAGGGAAGTGCCTGACCCACCTCACTTCGCTGCCCAAGTGACGCTTTGCTTTTGGTAAAAGTTTCCAATCTTCTTCTATTTTTAAGGCTTGTAAAGAATTGTTGCAAGTATCGATCCCTCTGTTTAAGGTTAGCTGTCTCTCCCTCGGTCAGAGGTTGAATGACTTGAATGATTACCGATGCCGCAAACCGGACACCGAACGTGAACATGAAGATTTTCAAAAATTAAGTAGTATCGTTCTTTACATTTTATCAGAAACGAGCTAGAGCTTTAGCCGCGTAAAACCCGTCTTTGCCGTTGATACCTCCTATCAAAAGACGGAGGAAAACGACTACCTGTTTTTCTAGGCTGAAGATACAGCTTTAAGCAACAAGGAAAAACAACGATTATGGCTCTTGAGGACTATAAGCGAGCAGTTGGTGTCTTTTCCAATCGCGCTCAAGCCGAACGGGCGGTTAAGGAACTTCGCAGAGCTGGCTTCTCAATGGAGGATGTTTCTGTCGTCGGGCGCGATATCAATCAAAACGAGCGTATTGCTGGTGCGCCGGTGACTGATACGGCTGTGCTGGGCAACAAGGCTGAGGAAGGTGCTGCGACCGGTATTGCTGCCGGAGGTATTTTAGGCGGCTTAACTGGCTTACTGGTGGGTGTAGGAGCTTTAGTAATTCCTGGGATTGGCCCGGTAATGGCAGCAGGAGCGTTAGCGACAGCTCTAGCGACTGCTGTAGCCGGTGCTGGTATTGGCGCAGCGGCTGGAGGATTAGTTGGTACTCTCGTCGGTTTGGGTATCCCAGAGGAACGGGCAAGGCTTTATCAGGATCGGTTAGAACACGGCTACTACTTGGTGATGGTTGAAGGCACTGCTAGCGCAGTTGCTCTTGCTGAAAGCATTCTGCGGAATAACAGGGTTCAAGACCTGAGCATCTATAATGCTCCGCCTGGCAGTTACCGCGTCCGCAAGTCCGTTCGACCTTAGGGTGAGGGCGAACTCATCGCTTCGGCTTCTGCGTCTTTGCCGTTTGAGGTAGTCGAAGAACCAGCATGAGAAATCGACCCAACAGGGGCGTGCTGTAACTCCCAGACTTTCAGCAAAATGAGATACTCGTAAAAAGCTTGTAACATACACCAGGTAAATCCAGCTTTTCCATCGAGGAAGCCGCCTAAGAATACATACATGTATATAAACCGCAACAGAGGTCGAGCTGGCAAGCGCAGCGATAAATCTTTGAGCGCCCGTCGTCTCTCGACTTCTGAGCGACCCCAAAACAGATTTCTCCAGTTGACGGTTCCGGTTTCGAGCTGGCTTAGCGTTTCGTGAGCTTCATCGGTGGAGTAGCGGTTATGCTTTTCAATCCAACGACTCATCCCCTTACTACAGGTGTAGTGAGGATAAGTCTCTTGTAAAAAGCCAGTTGAACCATCGCAGACTTCGCGTTCGGTATGGCCGTAATCGGTAAACCAGACTTTGTCTTTGCGGAATAGGCGTAGCTGGTAACGGGGATACTGAGTGCAGCGACGAATCCATCGCTCCATGAAGATGACGCGCTCGGCGACGTAGTAACCGACATGTTCGGATGACTTCATGGCTTCGAGACATTCAGCGAACAATTCGGGTGTCATCCGTTCATCCGCTTCTAAAATGTAGACCCACTCGTGCTTAGTGGGAACTTCCCTGAGCATCCAAGTCCGCTGCCGTCCGTGACTTTCAAACGCATGCTGGACAACTCTTACCGGGTATTGACGAGCAATTTCTATAGTGCGATCGCTACTGAGAGAATCCACCACAATCACATCATCTGAGAGAGCGGCTGACTCAATACAAGCCGCGATATCCAGCTGTTCGTTGTGGGTCAGGATGTAAATGGAGAACATGTTAAGTGGAACATAAAAACATTGGTTCGTTGCAGATGCTTACCCAAAAATTGAACTCATGCCAGTGTTGAGGAGTGTTGGAGGTATTGGGCGAATGCTCTGTTAAAGAAATAGCGATCGCGTTGTTTAGAGGAGCGAACAACTCTCAGCCACAAGTGAGCATGCCCAA
Source organism: Allocoleopsis sp. (assembly GCA_036703375.1). Taxonomy (GTDB): domain Bacteria; phylum Cyanobacteriota; class Cyanobacteriia; order Cyanobacteriales; family Coleofasciculaceae; genus DATNPC01. The sequence continues at coordinate 4,812 of DATNPC010000906.1, read as the reverse complement.
ACTTAGCGACGGCTGAATGAATCTCCCAAGCTTCGCAATCCCGTCCAGCCAATGACAATATAGCCAATTGCTAACAGCATGCTGCTCAATCCTGTTTTTAGACCAGACTTCCAAGCTTCAGTTTTTGCCCGGTTTTCTAAATTGAGCTTGTCACTACGAATTTTGTTTTTAGCGGCTTCAAGTTCTTGACCGATCGCTTTATTCGGATCTTGCGTCAGCGACTGCAACAGTTGTTTGTAAGCCTGCGCCTGAGCGAGTTGCTCTTGCGGAACTCGACCGCTAGATATAGCTTGATCTAGCTGCGAAAGCTGCTGTTTTAGCTGATCGAGTCCCTTGGGATCTTTAAGCTGAGCGGAGATTTGCTGCGCTCGGGCTTCAATTTGGGTCTCGGCTTGATCCGCTCTTTGCCCAATCTGCTTGATCGTCTCATCGCTTTGCAAACGCACATTGTTAAAGTGCAGTGGCACCAGCAGTAAAAAGATTAGCCCAAGTAGGCTGGAGAGCAAAAACGCCCAAAATCTTAAATCTTGTAAAGAAGACCTTGACTCAGAGGAGATACCAGCATTGTCAGCGATCCAATACCCTGCCACCAACAGCGCAAGTCCCACCATTGGAACGATACCTCGGTCAACGAGTTGGGTCGTAACATTGAGCTGCCATGCTCTATTGAGCGGGTCAAAGGGAATAGCCAGAATAATGAAATCCAGCAGGGTAGACACAATCATAATCAGCCCGACAACCTTGAGCGCCAGGGCTGTAAATGGAGAATAAACAGGACTACTTTTCATCGCTTATGCTTAGTGAACACTCTAGATAATCCTCTTCCCACTTTACTGGTCGAGTTCGCTTATTAGGTGCTGGAAATTGTCTAACAATACTCCAGAGCTAGAACAGTGGCTTTGCACCGTAAAAGCTACTTTATCAACGAAACAGCTGAGAGTATTGAAGATTACAGGTTGAGGTTAGCCCAGTAGTGGTACGATCGCGAAACTGACAAATTGCCCGAGCAATCCAGCACAAGTCAAAGCAACACCGCCAAACCACGTTGAAATGGGGAAACGGTCTTAATGAACAAAATAGTTGAAGTTTTACCAGACAAGGCAGCACTCAATCAGCGAGCGCTGGAACTCGTCGTCTCCAAAATCCAGGCAGCGATTCAAGAACGCGGTCAGTGTACCATCGCTTTAGCTGGCGGTAGCACGCCGAAACAATTGTATGAAGCGATCGCGACTCGTGACCTCCCTTGGAAAAACATCCACGTCTTCTGGGGCGATGAACGTTATGTTCCCCCCGAGCACCCCGATAGCAATCAAGGAATGGCTCGTCATGCCTGGTTAGACAAAGTTGATATACCAACTGCCAATATCCACCCGATGCCTACGGATGGTGCAACGCCAGAAGCCGACGCCGAGAAGCATCAATCCCAGATCCAGGAGTTTTTCGGAACGGCTCAGGGGGAGTTTCCTGAATTCGATGTCATCTTACTCGGTATCGGTGATGACGCCCATACGGCCTCACTGTTTCCCCATACAGATGCCCTAAAAGTTCAAGATCGTCTCGTGACAGTTGGGAACAAAGACGGTCAGCCCCGCATTACCTTTACTGCACCTCTGATCAACCATGCTCGCTGTGTGGTGTTTCTCGTTGCTGGTACGGGGAAACAAGCGGCACTAGCGCAAATCTTTGCCCCAGAAGCGGATGCCATGACTTATCCTTCTCGTTTAATTCAACCTCAAGGGGAACTTTGGTGGTTATTGGACGAGTCAGCGGGTCAAAATCTCAAGCAGAATTAAGATAGATCGCGGCTCACCTATCACAAGGTGTGCAAATCTGACCGTCCACTATGCTTTCATAGGGAGGATAGATAATCGGCAGCAAGGAGGTTAATCAACGGTTCTATGATTGTCTGCCCTAACTGCAATCACCAAAATCCGGATGGAGCTACTCAATGTGAAGCTTGCTATACTCCGTTACCTGAAACCACCGCTTGTCCTAACTGTGGTGCCAGCATTCAGACAGACGCCGCCTTCTGCGGGCAGTGCGGTTTTAGGTTGAACGTCAGTGGTTCACCCGTTGGAGAAACATCGGCTCCCAATTTACCCGATCTGGTCGCGCCCGAGCCTCTGATTGAGCCTGAACCACTACCGATTGGCGCTGCTAACCCAGAAGTGAATCAAATCAGTCCACCGGCTGCTGAACGCTCTTCTGGTCTTCCACCAACAGTCGTCAGTCAACCTCCCACTCCAGAGTCAGAAAACACCAGTTCTCCTGACCCTGGAATCATCCCGCCACCGCCCCCAACGGTCACGAGTTCGCCGACGCCGCTCCCGGTAGTTCCGAGCAGTTCGCCCTCGCCACCAGTTACGGCCTCTGGTAGTGCCAAAACTCAGTTGCAGATCCAGTTAGCTTCTCTGCTACACCTGCAAACCAATACGCAAATTGAGTTGCCTGCTAATCTTTCAGTGATTCATATCGGTAAGCCCAACGATCAAATTCCGCCGGATATAGACGTTTCTGGGTTCCCACACTCAGAGATCGTTTCTCGCGTTCATGCGGATATTCGAGTCGAGGGAGACACTTACTACATTGAAGATGTTGGAAGCTCTAATGGTACTTACATCAACCATACGCCTCTGTCGAGAGGGAACAGGCACCGATTGCGACCAGGCGATCGCATTAGTTTGGGAAAAGGTGACCAAGTAACCTTTTTGTTCCAAAGTTCTTGAGCTGTGCTGTCTACAAAGGTCTGCAACGTGCGGTCTGCAAGTTCGCTAAATGATTAGAGAATGAGGGGTCACAGCAAATTGCAGACCTGGTTTTTAAGTGATAGCCTGGAAATAAGAACCTGGAAAAACTGACACTCTTAGGAGCCGTTAGCTTTTGTGGGTTGGACGAGCATTTACCATGACGCGCACGGTAACTGCACGGGCAAGAGTGGCAGCCAGTCATAGATATTAATTGTTCATATCTATTCTGGCGGCACCCCTTGACATCAGTCATAGACAAATGTACCACCGGTGATTACTCTGACCCTGCTGCACCCCCTCCAGTCTGTGCCTGTTCAAAGTTGGCCGTTTGAAAACGAATCCTTAATTCGGATTGGACGGTCAACAGATAATGAGGTTATTCTGTACAGCGCCGTAGTTTCCCGCCACCATGTAGAACTACGACGAAATGGTTCTGGTTGGGTAATTGTCAGTCTAGGTGCCAATGGAACCTATATTGATGGCAAGCGCATCACCCAAATGCCAGTTGAAGACGGGATGATCGTTCGTTTGGCGAGCTCTGGTCCAAAAATTCAGATTCGCCTGGAAGGAGAAATTCCCACAGCAAAGCTCAAGACGACTTTAAGCAGGCGTACCTCTTCTCAACATCGAGGAATTGATTCATCAAAAGAGACGTTTGTCAACCAAGCGAGCCAGCACCAAGAAGATGCTAGCTAATCTCCTCAAAAGTTTTATCGCCTCTACCAACAGAATTCTCTGATTCCCCAATTCCTTCTCTCAAAATCCGAGCGGGAGTATTTCGTTTTATACGTTGCGCCTCTACTCTTAAAGACTTCGGCACTTAAGTAAAATTCTTATCAAATGTTCACAAATTCAGCCTAGGCAGTAGAGAAGCTCTGAGGTTAGAGTGATGGGAAATTTCAGTTCTGACAACAAGAATTCCTACCTCAAATAGCCAAAAGCACAGTAGTTAACCGAGAGCGCTCTTGGTACGTAAATCTGAGAGTGGCACTTGCAAAATCAAAAAGCTCATACTCCTAGATAGGGTGAACACCAATGAGTTCTCAAGATGACAAAGACAACGAGCTTCAGCGTCGAGAACAAGAGCTTCAGGCACGAGAGCGTGCCATTCGACTCCGGGAACTAGAGGCCGAAATTCATCAACCATTGCTATATCAAACCCAACAGTCTCAGAAGCCTGAGAGTTCATTAAAGCAGCGGTACGGCAAACTGATTAAGGTAGGGCAGTTTTTCGCTTTGGTCATTGCTGTTGTGGTTGCCATTCGGATAGCAACCACGCTCGCCTTCGTCATTATGGTGGGAGCTGTGGCTTGGGTTGCTTACAAAATCTTTTTTCAAAGCGATCGCGCCAAACCTTAACATAGGATAGTCTCTCAGGGTTAAGAGCAACTCGCTTGGGGACTGACAGGTTACTCACCCTTGAGCAAAGCGAGCGAGGCCAACCAGCCAGTCGATTGGCACAATGAATTCTGGGAATAATTGTTACGAAGAATAACATGTAGCAGAAAAGACTCAACTGAAACTTGAGTAATACTTAGCGGCTCGCTAATGCTAGCGATCGCAGCGTGCAAATACAGCTCAGCCAATACACAAAGGTTTGATTGATGAGAAACTGGCCATTATGGATTCCCGATCCGAATGCCTGGACGAGTGCAATTCTCCTCATTTTGCTGACGAGGGGTCTGGCGGTTGTCATCAGAATCATCGTGCAACTGGGTGACTTCCTCATGCATCCCTCGCCGAAATTGGGATTCTTGCTGTGGATTGTAGCTTCCCTCTCACCGATCTTGCTAATTGCTATCGTTCATCACTGGCTTTATCGATTGCTAGACCACTATTCTCCAACAACGCGATCGCCAGAGATGGTAGGAACGGATGGATTATTTCCCGGTTTAATAAGCTGGTGGGAGGGCTTGTATGGTTGGATGGTGCTCCCTCTATCTGCGTTGGTAAGCAATGCTATCTTGATAATCGTCTTACCCACGCCAAAAGTCATATACAACATCTATCAATTTTGGGCGCAGACGGGAAATCTTCTAACAGTCTCTACGCTCCTCCAAGTCAT
>DATNPC010000905.1:0-3219 GCA_036703375.1 Allocoleopsis sp. | reverse complement strand
CAATCAGATTGCGATCGCTTTTGGGGTAAGACGTCACGACAACCCCTGACCCGGATTGATAGGCAATTTGGTTTTCAACCACCTGATGGTTGTCTCCCATCAAGTAAACCGCCGCCTTCCGCAATCGCCGGCCGTTATAGGTGATTTGGTTATCCCGAATCTGAACAGCCCCTTCCGGCTTGAACAAATATACCCCGCTGCCATCATTGCCACAAATTAAATTGCCTGTAATTTGTGAGTTATCGATCGCTCCTTCTAGGCGAATGGCATCCGGCATTCCCGCCACACCATTGCCGACAATGATGTTTTCGGCCACCAGCAGATTCTTCGCCTGAACTGAGGTGATAATGCCACTGCCTTCATGGTCGGCAATGCGATTTCGTCGAATTGTCGTACCTACGCTGTTAAATACCGACACCCCGAACGCCGATAGAGACTCGGGAATTCTCTCTGAAGGAGGAATACCTAACCAATTGAGTTCGAGTACAACATCTTTAGGGGGAAGATTAGAGGGTGAGTTAGATTCACCAAGGGTTACATCTTGTTTCGACGGCTTGAAATTAAAGTCGAATGGGGATTGCGGCACTCCTAAATCTAAAAGAGCAGGAGGCTTATCGATCAAAATATCAGCGGGCGGTGTATTGAGCGTCGCACCCGCAAATTTGGTGAATCCGTAGAGGCTCAAACCGCGAACCGTAACGCGATCGGCAACAATTGTTAACCCTCGCAAAACTGCTGCGTCGCGTGCTGGTGTAATTTCTACAACAGGAATCGGGATGGCAATTTCCGCCGTTGCCGATCGCGTCGCATCGTAACCCGGTTGAGTTGTACCATCCACCATGAGTCCTGGAGTGGCTAGGGGGGGCAATAGGGTTTGCAGGCGGATCGTGGTTTGGTTGGGCGGTAAATTAAACTCAATCCGAGACGGTGTATTCGGGTCGAGGGGTTTAATTTGTGCTTTTTCCGTTGCGCTCAGTTGCTCGACCTTCAACTGACCGTTAACAATCTCAATCGCTTCTCGCAGGGTTAGCGCGTCATCGGCTTGGACGACCCCATCTTGGTTACTATTAACTGTCACCGCAACATTGGGCGCTTGAGCCATTGCGGCGCTTGGCGTGGCTAGGATACCTAAGACGCCAAGGACGATGGTATGGCGTTTAGCGAACGCTCTGTTCACTTCAAATAACTTGTTTTGCACCAGTATCTACTCACTCCTCACTCGTGGTCTTGACTGCACTAGTTGTGCTACCGCTATTACCTGTAGCCACGGGTTCCACTCGTGATTCCCGTTGTTGAGGTGGCACGACTCGTTGCCGCCCGAACCCACCCAACAGTTCATTCACCTTAAAGCTCACGTTCAGGTAGGGACCACCGTCTGAGCGATAGCCAGTAAAATCGCGATCGTCAACGCTGCCAAAGCTATAACCCACGCCGATTCGTAAATCCGGTGTCAGGTAATAGCCTGCTTCTACAGCCACCCCGGTTTCGCTATAACTCGGTGAGTCTTGACCAATCCAGCGTCCTTCAACCGCTAAATCCATCCGATATCCCAATCGGTAGGTAGCTCTAAGTTGCGTGAGGAAGATGGTTGCCGAGTTAGTGTAGTTACTGGCTAAATCCGTGCTGCTATGACGTACTGCACCCTTACCGTAGAATTCCCAACGCCAACTGGGGGCAAAGGTAGCCTCAGCCGAGAAGACGTGGTCAGTCGAGCCAGTGCCGCTACCAATCAGCAGCGTGTCGGGAATCGTGGAGGGGTTTTTCCGGTAGTCGTACCGCAGCAACGCATTCCAGCGATCGCTATTGGGGTCGCGGAAAGCTAACCCAAAGCGGAGGTTGGCACTATCTCCCAGTCCTTCGACCAGCTGGTTGGCGAAGTTGGCTTGCTCGTAACGAGCGAGGATAGTCAGGGCTGGTGTCAGTTTGCCTGCACCCGCAACGGAGAAGACGGTATTGTCGTTGCCTGAACCCGTCCGATGCTCGACACGGGCAGACGCCTGGAAGTTGGAATTATCGGTGTACTCCACCCCCACGCTATAAACATCACCACCCAACAGGGCCAAGGACGAGGCGCTTTGACCGACGGCATAAGGTTGGTAAAACCGTTGTCCAGCAGCGGTTGGAGTCAAGCCATTGCTAAAGGTGTGTTCGTAACCCACATTCATTCGCAGTCCGGGGGAAATCACCCAGCGATGATTTAGTCCCACAGCCCCTTGACCGATAACGTCGCCAAATCCACTAATGATCGAGTAGCGACCAGTCAGAGAGGTGTTTTCTCCCAGCTTGTGTTCCAAGATCGTGTCGAGACTGGTAATCGAGTCATGACCCAAAAGCCCTCCATCAAAAAACTGGTGAGCTAATCGCATCGTCACACCGGGAAAAGCGGCCCAATCCAGACCAAAGGTCGTGCGGTTGGGATAAAGCGGGTCGCTATTTCCCCCCAAGTTCTGTTCGTGCTGGGCGCGGAAGGCGAGAGAGGAAGTAATCGGGACAGCGAGTCGGGAAACGATTTGGCTGGCGTTGCCAGTGAAGATGTCGCCGACGCGGTCTTCACGCTGGCGATTGACATAATCCACTCCCAATACCGCATCTCCGAATAATTTCTGCTCGATCCCAACGCTAACGGTTTGCAGGGTATTGTTGACAGCACTGCCAGGAATAGGTTCGGGTGCGGGATCGAATAAGTCGAAGAAGTCATTACGCACGGCGGGTGCAATCCCGAAGTTTTCTTCAAAATCGTACCCAGCTCTGATGTTAGTGGTCGAACCTAAGCGATACGCCAGTGCTGCTCCGTATCTCGTCTGTCCTGGAGTAAAACTGGTTGTCGCATTATTGGCAAAATTTTCGGTTACGGAGCGGTAGTACGCTCTGGCATTGAAGTTGGGAGTAATGTTTCCCGTCGCCTCCAAACGGTACGCCGAACCCGAAACGTTGCCCAAAAACAGAGAATCATTCGTGGAACGGGCATACTCTCCGATAATCTGTCCATTGGGACCCAAGGGGACGCGGAAATCTGCGCCGTATAGCTCAAAATCCTGTGCGCCTTGGTCTTCTCGCAGATACGTAGCCGCACTCCAGCTTTCTAAGTCAAAGGCATGGGAGAAGTTGTACTGCACTCGCCCTGCATACAACTGCGTGTCGTTGTTTTCGCTGTCGTATTGGTACGTGACCACGATGCGCCGTACTAGTAGCGTAGACGTTTCTGAAACATCCCCAGCC
>DATNPC010000904.1:0-4344 GCA_036703375.1 Allocoleopsis sp. | reverse complement strand
TCGTAACGACTATACGGGTAGCGAAGATGATAACGTGCTGGTGCGGGGAGTCAGCAACGACCCCAACGCATTAGGTTACTTTGGCTTTGCTTACTACGAAGCCAACCCCAATCAATTGAAAGCTCTAGCGATTGATAAGGGTAAAGGACCAGTCTTGCCGTCGCGTCGGGCAGTGGAGAAGGTGCAGTATCAACCGCTTTCTCGACCTCTATTCATTTACGTCAACTTCCAGTCTGCTCAAACCAAACCTGAAGTGAGGGAGTTCGTGGATTTCTATCTGGCAAAAGCGCCAAAGTTGGTCAGTACGGTTGGTTACATTCCTTTATCAGAGGAAGCCTATCATCTCGATACTGTTCAATTCTACAAAGGTGAAGTTGGGACAGTGTTTGATGGGAAAGCTCAGTTAAACCTGACCCTTGAGGAAGTGTTACGCAAACGAGCTACCTTCTAGCGATTAGCAATTAATACTTATTTGAGGAGATTAATGATGGCAGTTCTGAAAGCTCATGTTGCTCTCAATGTCACCAATATCGAAAAGTCTGTTGCCTTTTATCAAGCGATGTTTGGTGCTGTTCCCGTCAAGCATAAGGTTGACTACGCCAAATTTGACATTGCTAACCCACCCCTCAATCTCACTCTCAATTTAGCTCCGTACGTGCAGCAGGGAGGTGCTTTGTCCCACTTGGGAGTACAGGTTGAAAGTTCAAACGATGTACAAGCAGCGATCGCTCGATTTAAAGAGGCGGGGCTAACCCTATTTGAAGAGAAAGATACTGACTGCTGCTATGCCATGCAAGACAAGGTATGGGTAACTGACCCAGACGGAAATCAATGGGAAATATTTGTGGTAAAAGTCGCAGATACAACCCCAGAAGATAACCTAGTAGCTCCGATTAATTCTGAGACAACAGTTGCACCATCGCCTTGTTGCGCCTAAACATTGAAGTCATGCAATGAAACAAGTCATGTTTGCCTGTAGGAAAAACTCCTGCCGGTCGCAAATGGCAGAAGGGTTCGCCCGAACGCTGTTGAAAGACCAAATTTATTCTACCAGTGCAGGACTCGAAGCAAGCATTGTCAATCCTATAGCCGTTCAAGTCATGTCTGAAGTTGGTATTGATATCAGCACTCAGACCTCCAAAGCGTTGAGTGATTTTAAACCAGAAGACTTCAATGTAGTAATCTCTGTGTGCGACTGTGGGTTTGACTTGCCAGAAGAATGGATGTTGCAAGAAGTTTTCCAAGATTGGCGACTTGAAGACCCTGATGGGCAATCCATAGAAACCTTCCGTCGAGTACGGGACGAAATCAAGAAACGGGTAGAAATGTTGCCTTTTTGCCTTCACAAATCGTTGATAATTTGAGGCTGAATTCTAAAGATTTTAAATGCCTTGTTTCTGTGAGCCAATCGCAGCCCCAAGAGATTCTATTGAGAAAAATGATGTGGAATAAGTAATGACAACCACTCCGATTACAAAACAGCTTTCTTTTCTCGACCGCTACCTGACTCTGTGGATTTTTCTAGCAATGGCTATCGGAGTCGGCTTGGGCTATTTCTTTCCCGGAGTCGAAGCGTTTATCAACCAGTTCCAAATCGGGACAACTAATATACCGATCGCAATTGGCTTAATCCTGATGATGTATCCTCCCCTTGCCAAGGTGCGGTACGAGGAGTTAGGCGATGTATTTCGCAACAGCAAAATTCTCGGTTTGTCGCTGCTTTTGAATTGGATTATCGGACCCAGTCTGATGTTTCTACTGGCAATTACCTTGCTGCGTGACTATCCAGAATATATGGTAGGGCTGATTTTAATCGGATTAGCCCGCTGTATTGCAATGGTTGTTGTTTGGAGTGACCTGGCACGAGGCAATACGGAGTACACGGCTGGATTGGTTGCCTTTAACAGCATCTTTCAGGTCATCTTCTACAGTCCTTATGCCTGGTTCTTCATTAGTGTGCTGCCACCCCTGTTTGGTTTGAAAGGTAGTGTAGTTAACGTCAGCATTGCCGAGATTGCTCAAAGTGTGTTCATCTATCTAGGTATTCCCTTTTTAGCTGGATATTTCACTCGTTTCTTCTTAGTGAAAGCGAAGGGCAAGCGCTGGTATCACGAGGAATTTGTGCCTAAAATCAGCCCAATTACGCTGATTGCCCTGCTATTTACGATCCTGGTCATGTTCAGCTTGAAAGGGAATTTAATCGTTCAGATTCCCCTAGACGTAGTGAGGATTGCCGTCCCGCTAATCGTCTACTTCGCTGTGATGTTTTTAGTCAGCTTTTACATGGCGTGGCGCATTAAGACAGACTATTCTAGAGCTGCCAGCGTAGCGTTCACAGCCGCCGGAAATAATTTTGAACTGGCGATCGCGGTAGCTATTGCCGTGTTCGGTATTAATTCGGGTGCGGCGTTTGCCGCCGTCGTTGGCCCCCTGGTGGAAGTGCCTGTGCTGATTAGTCTCGTTAATGTTGCTTTCTGGTTTGAGAGACGTTATTTTTCAGCACCTAAATCGAGAGCGTTATAAATCGAGTGACATCAACAGAGGAATTAAACCATGAAACGTGTGATGTTTGTCTGCAAAAAGAATTCTGCCCGTTCCCAAATGGCGGAAGGCTTTGGTAAAACACTGGGGAAGGGAACGATTGAGGTGACGAGTTCCGGATTAGAAGCTTCTCAGGTAAGACCGGAAGCGATCGCAACAATGAAAGATATTGGCATCGATATCACTGACCAACACTCTAAACCTCTGGGCGACTTTAAGCCTGAAGACTTTGATGTGGTGATTTCCCTGTGCGGTTGTGGAGTGAATCTTCCTACGGATTGGGTACTTCGGGAAGTATTTGAGGATTGGCAGCTTGACGATCCGGCTGAACAGCCTGAAATTTTCCCCAGAGTGCGTGATGAGATTAAAGATCGGGTGACTCAGCTAATTGAGTCTCTCCATGAAGAAGTGACACCTGTGGGATAAGCTTCTAATGACAAATCAAACACCGATAGACCAACTAGTCCAACCGATTTCAGAAAACCTGTGGTGGGTGATTCCAGGCAAACTGGCAGGGGTGCGTAAGCCAATGGCAGAGGAACTGACCGATTTACAGGCGGCAGGTGTTGGTGCGATTGTCTCCGTGATGGATGACCCCTCCAACCTAGATTTGTATCAGCAGGCAGACATCCCTCACCTCTGGTTGCCCACCAAAGGAGGCACCCCACCCAGCCGGGAACAGCTTCAGGAAGTACAGAATTTTGTTGACAGTCAAAATGCCCAAGGCAACGCTGTTGCAGTTCATTGCACCAGTGGGAGACGCCGGACGGGAACAATACTGGCTGCTTACCTGATTTGTACTGGCTCGTCCTATAACGATGCAATGCAGACAATTGAGAGCGCTAACTCCTCTGTTGAACTGCGAGAAGCCCAAAGTACTTTTTTACTCAAGTTGGCAGGAGGATAAGCCAATTGATATACGGGACGATGGAGGACTATGCAATAAAGGTTCGGATGCAGACGGAGGTTCATTAGCGATGAGGACTCAATAAGATTACAACCGTTCCGATGAGGGAGATCGTAACGCCAAGTAAGTCCCACTTATCCGGTTTTACCCCTTCAGCCAACCATAACCAAAACAGAGATGAAAGGATATAGATGCCACCGTAAGCCGCGTATACTCTTCCCGCATTTGAAGCATCTACTTGTGTTAGAGCAGTAGCAAAGACGATCAGAGCGAAGCTCCCTGGAATAATCCACAAGATACTCTTTCCTAGTCGCAACCACGCCCAAAAGGTGTAACACCCGGAGATTTCTCCTAGAGCTGCAAGTAGAAACAAGCCAAGCGTTTGCATTTTTAGTAATTAGTAAGAAATCAAAGTGAACATCTTACATCCGCACATAAGACTTATCAATCGAGGAGATAGACATGGCTGAGATGCCAATCGCCTGTACCTTGAGCAGAGCAGAGCTGAGTAAGCGTCAGGATGAACTCAATGCCCTTCAACACTCAGTTCGCGAAATTCGTCAAACCCCAGATGGATTTGCCTTACGCTTTGACGGTTCGACAGAGAATCTTATCGCAATTGCTCATGTCATCGCTAAGGAACGGTTATGCTGTCGTTTTCTTCAGTTTCAGTTGATTGCACAACCGGATGCAGGACCACTTTGGCTTGAAGTATCTGGACCGGATGATACTCCCCAATTCATATTGATGATGTTTGGCTTTGATGAAAAAAGCTGGAAGGGTATACCACATCAGAGCCATCAAAACCAATTCATCAACAGCACAGCGATTGAGGATTAAAGGAGATAAAACATGGACTCAAGGATTATGACTTTGTGGTCAGAGTGAAACCAGAT